>JBGTNW010000096.1:0-6162 GCA_041742865.1 Phormidesmis sp. | reverse complement strand
CTATCCGGGCCAGCAGACTTTTCACTAGCAGCACAACTGCTTCTTCCCCTGCTTGATACACCGCTCGAATGTCCGCTTCGCTGATATTCAATTTCGGCTCTCGCTGGCTCAAGGGGGTTATCCTACCAACTTTCTTATCTTTTACAACCCCTAGCCTGTATAGCTTCTATCCTTTAATAATTACATAAAGAATTAAGCCTGAGTAGTTACCTTCGTCTTTGATATCACGACGTTAATAGTCTCTTTTATGATGCACAAGCGCTATGAAACACTCATCAGAAAGTTGGTACATCATTCAGGCTGCGTCTGAGCAATGTGAAATTCTTTGCCAATCTCCAGGTGAATCACCAGACGAGGATTCTTTAGAAGATAGTTTACAACAGAGCCCAGAAGACAAGGCTCTGTTAGATAATACCCTGAATGAAAATGCCTTAAAGCGGTGGGGTCCCTTCAGCACAAAAAGTCAGGCCATTGCAAAGCGCGTCGGCCTGATTAGAGCAGGTAAGTGTAAGCCTAGCTGATCACAACTTACTGAGTAGCCCTAGCCGACTGTCGTTGGCTGCGAATTGTATCAGAGAGTACCTCAAGTGCTTTGGCATACTGTGGGTCTTCTGAAGTCGCAATTTTTTCGCGATCTGCTGCAAGCGCATCGCGCTGCTCGTCCGTGAGCTCCACAATAAAGTCAGGCTCAATGCCCATTTTATTAATATCTCTACCGGAAGGGGTGAGATATCTGGCAATCGTCACTGCAACGCCAGAACCATCGGCTAATCCACGAACCGACTGCACTAAGCCCTTGCCAAAGGTTTGAGTTCCAACCAGCACCGCGCGATTATTGTCTTGTAATGCGCCCGAAAGAATTTCACTTGCACTTGCTGAACCTCCATCCACAATCACTACTAGAGGCTTGTCAGTCAGCGCCTGATGGCTCGACACTTCTTCTTCGCTTGTGCCATTGCGATCTACCGTCGAAACAATTGTGCCTTCATCAATCCACATTTGCGAGATGTCAATACTAGCAAACAGTAAGCCGCCTGGATTGGAGCGCAAATCTAGCACATAGCCTGTGACATCTCGCTCTTCTAAGGCTTTGATGGCATCGCGCATTTCGGCAGCGGCATTAGAACTAAACTGCGTCAGCCGAATGTAGCCGACTGTGCCCTCTGGCCCTGCCTCAACAGAGTAGCGAACTGGATGAATCTCAATTCGAGCCCGAGTCAACTCAAATTCAAGTGGTTTGTCATTGCGGAGTACTGAGAGTCTTACCTTAGAATTAACGGGGCCGCGAATCAAATTGACTGCATCGCTCAGCTCCATACCTTCGGTACTTTGGCCATCAATGAAAGTGATCACATCTCCCGACAGAACGCCTGCTTCGTAAGCAGGCGTTTGCTCAATCGGAGCCACCACCACGATTGCATTGGTTTCTTCTTCTTGTGAAATCTGAATGCCAACCCCAGTGAGTTCTCCTGAGGTGTCGATTTGCATATTTTTGTACTCTTGAGGATCCATAAACCGCGTATATGGATCTTCGAGCTGTCCTAGCATTTCACGAACAGCAGTGTAGGCTGCTTCTTGGTCGGTGTAGTTACGGTTTAAGTACTGAGTGCGAACCTCACTCCAATTCAGTGAGTTAAACGAACTATCGACATACTCGTGATCAATAAGCTGCCATACTTCGTCGATGAGCTCTTTGGGGCTTTCTGTAAACGCTTGACCATTAGCCCAATGAAGACTGGTTCCGACAATAACAATAGCGGCACTTGCAAACGCAGTTGAGCCAAGAATCAGGCCGCGCTTTGTAATTCCCATAGAAAAAGAGGATTCTGTGTGGAGGACGTTAGTACGCCCAATCTAACATATGTCTTTTATCAGTAGCCCGAATTTAGCCTGAGAATGCACCAGTAGCTTTATATAGGTATATAGGTTTTATCTGAACTTACTGCCGTCAAACTAAGCTGTCGTCAAATCAAGTGACCCATGCCACAAGATTAACCCTGTAGATCAAAAAATAAGACGTTAATCTAGATAGTCTAACTTCTGTCATTAATGGCATTGACGTTAATGACCTGATAGCGCTGATAAAAGTTTCGGTAAACGTTTTTTTAGGCATCGGGTTCTACCCAGCGACCGTCTCCTTTAATTAAGCGAATCAGTTCCTCTACGCCCTGTGCTTCAGGGACACGCTTGATCTCTTCGCGGCCTCGATAAAGGGCAATCGTACCGGCTTGCTTGCCAACGTAGCCATAGTCAGCATCGGCCATCTCGCCGGGGCCATTCACAATGCAGCCCATGACGGCGATATCTAGGCCCGTGAGATGGCTCGTAGCGGCTCGAACCTTGTGCAGCACGTCTTCTAGATTAAATAAGGTACGACCGCAAGAAGGGCACGCGACGTATTCCACCATCGTTTTGCGTAGGCCCAAAGCTTGCAAAATGCTATAGCACACGGGAATTTCTTTTTCAGGCGCTTCGGTGAGTGAGACGCGAATCGTATCCCCAATGCCCATTGCGAGTAGGGTGCCAATGCCAGCGGTGGATTTTATTCGACCATATTCGCCATCGCCTGCTTCGGTAACGCCTAGATGCAGCGGATAGATCATGCCGAGATCGTCCATGCGCTTGACCATCAGCCGGTAGGCAGCAATCATTACCGGTACGCGGGAGGCTTTGAGTGAAATGATCAGGTTGTAAAAGTTGAGCGATTCGCAAATGCGGATAAATTCGAGGGCCGATTCGACCATGCCTTCCGGGGTATCACCGTAGGTGAAGAGCATCCGTTCGGCGAGGGAGCCGTGGTTGACGCCAATGCGCATGGCTTTACCTTGGTCGCGTAAGGAAATGACTAGGGGCTCTAGGGTTTCCCGAATTTTTGCACCGATGTTGTCAAATTCTTCCTGCGTGTATTCGGTGCGGTTGCTTTCGGGCTTTTCAAAGACGTAGAGCCCTGGGTTAATGCGCACTTTATCCACATGTTTAGCGACTTCTAGGGCGATTTTCATGCCGTTATGGTGAACGTCGGCTACGAGGGGCACGCTCTGATAGGTTTGGGCCAGGTTAGTTTTGATGTCTGCGAGGGCGCGGGCATGGGCCATGCTGGGCACCGTGACGCGAACAATTTCGCAGCCTGCTTCGTGCAGTCGTCGAATACCCGCGACTGAGCCGTCAATGTCGAGGGTGTCTTCGTTAATCATCGACTGTACGACTACTGGGTGACCGCCGCCGATGATGATATTGCCTACGCTGACGGGGCGTGTTTTGCGGCGGTGAATGGCAGTGTCAAATTCAGGGGCGGATGGCGGTGTAGCGTCTGATATTTCAGTCGGTGGGGGAGTAGACAGCGTTGGCATGGTATTTAGATGAACTCAGTGCGATCTCTATAAGTTTAGGTTGCCATAGAACGTCTCGATTTGCGTGGCTTTTGTCGACTCCTTTTGTCGGTGATGCGAATTAAGGCCCTGTCTAAATGTTGTTTGAACGACAGGCGTTGAGGCGAGCTTAGTTTCAGGTTTAATTGGGGTCTAGTTTGGCGGTGCATTCTAGGATCATGCGCTGGTTGGTGAGGGCGTAGGGCTGCACGGCTAGGGCTTGGCGAAAGGCTTGGATGGCGGCTGCGTAGTTACCGACAGCGCAGTGGCAAAGGCCGAGTCCGTGGAGTGCGCCAAAGTGGTATGGAATGAGCTTAACGACTTGTTGACAGTCGGCGATCGCTGGCCAATATTTGGCTTGGGTGTAGTACAAAACGGCGCGGCGGTTCCGAGCTTCGGCAAAGTCGGGCTGGGCTTGAATAATGCTGGTAAGGAGAGCTTCGGCTTGATCGCTCTGGCCGGTTTCGAGCAGTGACTGGGCCTGCATAATCTGCTGCGCACCGTAGACGCCTTTTTGGTGAAACCAACGCTGCCACAATAAAGAGGAGGCGCGATCGCGCACAGTCTCATCCGGCTGTTTTAAATCGGCAAGCAGCCGCTCAACCTGATATTGATCCATTGGATCCATATGTAATGAGTGCAAATTTAAGTTCAGGTGAATTGTAAGGCGTCAGGTTCTAGGTGCGGCCTTGGAGTGATTATAGCCTCGGAAACCACGCCAGCCTATTCCACTGCCAAAGACACCCGACGGCCGCCGGTTTTTCTGAGCTCACTGAGCAGCACCGCAATGTCATCGTAAGGCAAGGTGCGATCTGCTTTGAGTAGGAGACTACCGTCTGGATTTTCTTGGAAGTAAGCTTTGATAGCGGGAGACAACGCCGGTAAATCGGTTTTTTGGCCGTCTAAAACGAGATTGGCTTGGCTGTCTAGCCCAATCGTCAGCGGTTTGACTTCTTCAGCTTTGTCGGTAACTTTTGCATCGGCTCCGCTAATCGACTTGGGTAGTGTGACCCCGTTAATAGAAACGCCGGTAAGGCTCATCGAAATGATCACAAAAAAGATCAGCACTGTCATCAAAACGTCCATCATTGGCACCAGATTGACTTCGGGGATGCGGCTAGCGGAGCGACGTTTGGTGCGCATGGGGGAATCGGGCGTAAGGGTAGGCGTCAGCGGTCTAGTTGTCAGCGGTCTAGTTGTCAGCGATTGGGGCGGCGAGATCGGCTGACGGATCGGGCGTTTCTTTGAGGGCTAGAGAAACACGATCGCCGCCGACTGCTCTCATTTCACCGAGAAACCTCATCACCTGCTCATAGGGCAGTTGCCGATTGGGCACAAGGTAAATAATTTTGTCAGGATTGCGGGCTAGATACGTTGTCATCTCGGCGGCTAAAGGGTCGGCCTCAACGGGAGCTGAATTTAGCAATAGCTGACCAGTGGCGTCGATTTCAACGATAAAAAGCTCTTGGCTGTCGTTAGCGCCGCTAGGGGCATCATCGGTTTGCTCCGGAGGCAGATCGACTTGAATCAGTTGCTCACTGCTTAAAGACACTGACACCACCACAAAAAAGGCCAGTACGCCCATCATCACCGTTAGCATGGGGATGAGGTCAATGGTGGGAATGTCTGTATCTTCTGTTTGACGAAAGCGCATCTATTTATACTTATACAGATTTATAAAGTTTGTACAGTTAGCTCTAGTAAGACGGTCTTTGAGTGAATTGACCCGAGGGAGGATCTAATGAGGGGCCGATTTGTGCGTATGCGTCGCGTTCGGTGGGGGTGGGCGATCGCCGCAATGGCAAGCGATCAGCTTCAACCCAATACTCCCGATAAATCAGCTCTAGCTCATTGCCTGCTTCCGAAAAATAGTCCATTTGCTGCGCTTGCAAAGTCACCATTACCCGCAGTACCAATAGCGCCAAAATCGCCACAATCATCCCGGCGGCTGTGGTAATCAGTGCTTCCCCAATTCCGCCCGCGGCTTCGGTGGCACCACTAGCGCTGTCTCCCCCGCCAATATTGAGGTTTTCAAAGGTGGCAATCAGACCCGTTACCGTTCCGAGCAGGCCGAGCAATGGTGAGATGGCAACGACGGTTTCGAGTAGCTTGTCTCCCTTTCTCATTTTGACAAATTCTTTTTCAGCCGCATTTTCGAGCGATAGGCGGAAGGTTTCGGGCGATGGATTTTGTAGGCTTAAAGGGGCTAGTAAAAAGCGGCCAATCGGCAAATCGCGAGATCGAGAAGCGATCGCGGCGGCTTCATTCAAATCTTTACGAGCCATATCGAGTACTTCACTGACCACTTTGGCTTCCCGCTTCAGCAAATCTAGCCAGAACGTGGCGCGCTCTAAGGCACAGGCCAGCGTAAAGACAGATGCCCCCACAATCGGCACCATCACAGGGCCGCCCTTAACCAAAAAATCGAATACGGTTGTCATAGCTTGTACAAAATTTATGAGCGTTAACGTTAAGAAAACAGCAGTTAAGGCGTAATCTGGATCACTTTTTTGCCAATTCTTTGTGTTGTCTGTGCCTAAAGGACTATAACGGGGCTCACCTTTTCCTGCGTAAACAAAAGGTTAAGGTGCAAACAACTCTATGGGCTCTTCATGATTTTTCGGATTGATTTTTCGGATTCAGCCTTTGTCAGTTGGCGTGTCAATGAGTCCTTGCTTGTGCATTTCACTGAGCAGCCAGTTGGCCATTGTCGCCCGTCGGGTTAGGCGCGGTACCAGCTGGTCGATAGCGTAGCCCTTAAAGCCAAGCGAGGTTTTGAGCAACTGTTTGTTTT
>JBGTNW010000095.1:0-23720 GCA_041742865.1 Phormidesmis sp. | reverse complement strand
GGTAATGGAATCGGGCCAACAGCAGCGGCATTGGTACGGTTGGCGGTATCGACAATTTTTTCGCAGGAAGTGTCTAGCAAGCGGCGATCAAAAGCCTTAAGGCGAATGCGGATCTTCTGCTGTTGAATAGTGGTAGCCATTGAGAATGTAAGCGTCCTATGTCGCGCTGATGTTTAGTTTTCCAGGTTCGATTGAGAATGGCTGCAGGGACACAAGAACTATGCGTCCCTACAAGGTTCGCTATCTATCAATCAGCCTATTTGGTGATCTTAGAAACGACGCCTGCACCGACAGTCCGACCACCTTCTCGAATAGCAAAGCGCATGCCCTGCTCAATCGCAATCGGGTTGATTAGCTTGACGTTCATTTTGATGCGATCGCCCGGCATCACCATCTCAGCTTCGCTACCATCGTCAGCGGTAAAGCTCTCGATAGAACCAGTCACATCGGTTGTGCGCACGTAGAACTGAGGCTTATAGCCAGGGAAAAAGGGCGTATGACGTCCGCCTTCTTCCTTGTTCAGCACATACACTTCAGACTCGAACTCGGTGTGAGGGGTAATGCTCTTGGGCTTAGCCAGCACCATACCGCGCTCAATGTCTTCTTTTTGAAGACCACGAAGCAGTACGCCCACGTTATCACCAGCCATTCCAGAATCTAATGTCTTCTGGAACATCTCTACGCCCGTCACAGTAGTGCTGCGAGTGTCGCGAATACCTACTAGTTCAACGGTTTCGCCAACCTTGACGATACCACGCTCAATTCGACCAGTGGCAACAGTACCTCGACCAGTAATCGAGAATACGTCCTCTACCGCCATCAGGAAAGGCTTATCGACTTCACGCTCAGGCGTTGGAATGTAGGCATCAACCTCATCCATCAACGCGTGGATTTTATCAACCCACTCATCAGCGCCCCGAGCCGTCGCCGGATCCGAAGCCAGCTTTTCAACTGCCTTTAGCGCAGACCCTGCCGTGATTGGAATATCATCGCCAGGAAAGTCGTAAGAACTCAGCAGCTCACGAACTTCCAGTTCAACTAGCTCAAGCAGCTCTTCATCATCGACTTGATCCTGCTTGTTCAAGAAGACGACGATGTTAGGTACACCGACCTGACCAGCCAGCAGAATGTGCTCGCGGGTTTGAGGCATGGGGCCGTCTGCCGCAGATACCACCAGAATGGCACCGTCCATCTGAGCTGCACCAGTGATCATGTTTTTCACATAGTCAGCGTGGCCAGGGCAGTCAACGTGAGCGTAGTGGCGAGCTTCGGTCTCGTACTCTACGTGAGCGGTGTTGATGGTAATACCACGCGCTTTTTCCTCAGGAGCCGAGTCGATCTCAGCGTAGCTCTGGGCTTTGCCACCGCCGCCAGCAGCTAGGGTCATAGTGATAGCGGCTGTCAACGTGGTCTTACCGTGGTCAACGTGGCCAATAGTGCCGATGTTAACGTGGGGCTTACTTCTTTCAAATTTTGCGCGTGCCATGAATTTTTCTTTTGTGTTCCTAAAACTAACTATGCGTTCCCTTTGTTTCTGGCGATGACCGCCTCAGCCACATTACGCGGAACTGCCTCGTACTGGCTGAACTCCATAGAGAAGGAGCCCCTTCCCTGGGTCTTGGAGCGGATGTCGGTTGCGTAACCAAACATCTCGGCTAGTGGCACCTTGGAGGTTACCTTAGTGACACCATCGTCTGACCCCATCCCCTCAATTTGACCACGACGGGAGTTGAGATCTCCCATCACGTCGCCGAGGAAGTCTTCTGGAGCTTCCACTTCGACCTTCATCATGGGTTCCAAAAGAACCGGAGAAGCCTTCATCACTGCTTCTTTGACCGCCATAGAGCCAGCAATTTTGAATGCCATCTCCGAGGAGTCAACGTCGTGATAAGAACCATCCACTAATGTAACCTTTACATCTATTAATGGATATCCGGCTAGAATACCAGATTCGCAAGCCTCTTTCATGCCTTGCTCCGCTGGAGCGATAAATTCTTTCGGAATCACCCCCCCCACAATCTTACTCATAAATTCAAACCCTGAACCTTCTTCAGCCGGTTCTAGCTCAATCACCACATGTCCAAACTGGCCTTTACCGCCACTTTGACGAATGAACTTACCCTCTGCCTTTGAAGCTTTCAGAACCGTTTCGCGATAAGCCACCTGAGGTGCACCAATGTTCGCCTCTACTTTAAATTCTCGCAACATCCGGTTCACAAGAATATCTAGATGCAGCTCTCCCATACCCGCAATCACGGTTTGATTTGTCTCAGGGTCAATGTTGACCCGAAAGGTTGGATCTTCTTCAGATAGAGACTGTAACGCCTTAGATAGCTTCTCCATGTCTTGCTTAGTTCTAGGCTCTACCGCCACCGAAATAACAGGCTCAGGAATGTACAGCGATTCCAGCACAATCGGCGCATCGGGATCGCAAATGGTATCTCCGGTAAAGGTATCTTTAAACCCCAGCGCCGCGCCCAAATCTCCGGCTCGCATTTCATCCACTTCAATTCGATCATCGGCTTTTAGAATAATTAGCCGCGAGATCCGCTCTTTTTTATCTTTGGTGGCGTTGTACACATAGCTGCCCTTTTTCAGAACACCCGAGTACACCCGAATAAAAGTCAATCGACCGTAGGGATCGGCCATGATTTTGAAGGCTAGCGCCGCCGCAGGTTCATCGTCAGCAGCAGGCCGCACACCCACCTCACCACTGGGCAAAATTCCTTCTATTGGCGGCACCTCAGACGGCGAGGGCAAATAATCTACTACCGCATCTAGCAGTAGCTGAATACCCTTATTTTTGAAGGCTGAACCGCAAAACATCGGCACCAACTTATCGGTAATAGTAGCTTTACGGACTGCTAACATCAACGCTTCTGAAGAGGGCTCGTCACCCTCTAGGTAACGCTCCATCAAAGCATCGTCAGTCTCAGCAACCGTTTCTATTAGCAGGGTGCGGTACTCTTCAGCAATCGCTTTAATATCATCAGGAATCTCAGTCACTTCAATGTCGGTGCCGAGATCATTGTTGTAGAGATGAGCTTTCATCTCTACTAGATCGACAACCCCTTTGAAGCTCTCTTCAGCACCAATCGGAATCTGCAAAGGAACCGCTTTAGCTCTGAGGCGATCTTTTACCTGCTCGTACACCTTGAAAAAGCTTGCGCCCGTTCGATCCATTTTGTTGACAAAGGCAATGCGCGGCACTTTATACCGATCAGCCTGTCGCCAAACTGTTTCAGACTGAGGCTGAACGCCGCCCACAGAGCAAAATACAGCGACTACTCCATCGAGCACTCGCATCGAGCGCTCGACTTCAATCGTAAAATCGACATGACCGGGCGTATCGATAATATTGATCTGATGATTGCGCCAAGTTGTAGAAATAGCCGCAGCCGTAATCGTAATGCCCCGCTCTTTTTCTTGCTCCATCCAGTCGGTAACTGCATTGCCGTCATGAACTTCACCAATTTTATGAACGACACCAGAGTAGAACAAGATCCGCTCCGTCGTAGTCGTTTTGCCCGCATCAATATGCGCAGCAATGCCAATATTTCTAACTTTGTTTAGGGGAGTATTACGGGCCACAACGACCTCCTTACGGCTAGCTGAAAAACCAGTATTTTCTACAGCAAGACCATTATAAAAATTATTCAGGATAACTGCGCATCCAAACTTAACTGCGCAGTTATCTGCGGTTACAGTTCAAGAGCACTAAGGCTTATCAGTCGTTGAAAGTTGGCCAACGCGTAGGCTGCTATAAGCGTGATATCCCATTGATCTATTAGCAGCCTTATGAGTTACCATCTGCCCTAGTAACGGTAGTGAGCAAATGCTTTGTTTGCTTCAGCCATTCGGTGAGTTTCCTCGCGCTTACGAACTGCGCCACCCGTTTCGTTAGAAGCATCAATTAGCTCGTTAGCTAACTTCATCGCCATCGTCCGTCCACCACGAGAACGGGAAAATTGAGTGATCCATCGCAGAGATAGCGCTGTACCTCGCTCAGAGCGCACTTCCATAGGAACTTGATAGGTTGCTCCCCCAACTCGACGAGCCTTGACCTCGACTAGAGGAGTGGTGTTACGAACAGCTTTCTCAAATACTTCTAACGGATCGCCACCTGTGCGCTCTTCAATTACTTTGAAGGCACCGTAGAGAATTTTGTTAGCCACGGACTTTTTACCGCTGAGCATAATGCGACGAGACATCATGCTGACTAAACGGCTGTTATAAACAGAGTCTGGAGGAACGGTGCGTTTTTGGGCAGCAGAACGGCGAGACATGAGGTTTTGGCCTTTAGTATTAGATAAATAGGAAGAATGATGAAAACGGAAGGCAATATTTCAATCGAGAGTTCAGTCAAAGATTTCAATTTGCGAAAGTAACGAATGCTTATGATGCAGAACGCAACGAACTCTAACAAAGCGGTCAGCAAGGGAGTCTCAGCATTACTCATCTCACTTCAAAACTCTGTTAAAACTGCACCTAGACCATCCATAGCTCAGCAAAAGGCTTAGTTCAGGAAAAGATCTCAACTAGTTAATCTCAACCCAACAGTCTTAGTAGACCTTAACCTTAATAGACCTTAGCAGACATAGCCTTATTCTTTAGGTCTTTTAGCACCGTACTTAGAGCGACCCTGACGGCGATCTTTAACACCTGCGGTGTCGAGAGTGCCACGAATGATGTGATAACGCACACCGGGGAGGTCTTTGACTCGACCACCCCTGATCATGACTACCGAGTGCTCTTGCAGGTTATGACCAATACCAGGGATATAGGCAGTGACTTCGAAACCAGAGGTCAAACGAACCCTAGCCACCTTTCTCAGTGCAGAGTTGGGTTTTTTGGGTGTGGTGGTATAAACGCGAGTACAAACGCCACGACGCTGAGGGCAGCTTTTGAGCGCGGGAGACTTGGTTTTCTTGGTTAGTTTTGTACGCTCGTTACTGATGAGCTGTTGAATCGTTGGCATAGGGCGACGGTCAATTAATCCGCAAAATAATTTTTCATGAGATCCGATAGTACCAACTTAATTTTTATCTTGTCAAATTTTCAACCGTAAAATATGTAAATTGCTAAGCTTTTAAAACTTTTGTTGGTCGAATGTTGGCGGCGCTAAAGGTCAAGAAGCCGGTTTTTAAGGCGCTATGGCAAACGCATAGCCACAGCGGCAGCTCTCGGTAGCCAGCGGGTTGTCGAAGCGGAAAGCGCCGCCTGCTAGGTTTTCAGAAAAATCTATTTTGAGGTTGCGGATATAGATGAGGCGATCGCGCTTTACCACCAGCCGCACCCCTTCAAAACCACAGCCCTCAAACGCCTCAAACTCATAGATCTCATCATCCTCTGCGACTGCCTGTGTCAGCGCTAGCACATAAGACCATTGCGCGCAGCTACTCGGCTGCAAATCTAACCGACAAATTGCACCAGGCTGTTGCTGCCGCAAGCAGAGACGATTAATTTCTTGGCAGGCCGCAGCCGTGAGTTGAACCATAACCCTGACAGATTTTAAGGATAAAAAAGGACGCTATGGCTAGCGTCCCTCAAGCATATAAAAATTATAGTAGGCCAGCTTCGACAAGCGCGCCTAGGGTTTTGCATCGTGACGGGCATAGTCATCTTGAAAACGAACAATATCGTCTTCACCCAGATATTCACCGTTTTGCACTTCGATCAGAATCAGGGGGATCACGCCTGAGTTCTCCAGACGATGAGTCGTACAGGGCGGGACATAGGTAGATTGATTAGTGCACAGCATGGTTTCAGTCTCACCACAAGTGACCTTAGCAGTCCCTGAAACCACAATCCAATGCTCACTTCGGTGGTGGTGCATTTGCAGGCTGAGACGATGACCGGGCTTAACTTCAATGCGCTTAATTTTGTAACCGAGTCCGGCTTCTAGCACTGTGAACGACCCCCAAGGTCGCAGTTCAGTCGCCGCTACCCCTTCAAAACTGCTGGAATCTTTAAGATCTGTGATATGAACCCTTTCTTGAGTTTGGATCATTGGACTAATGACTTCCGCGATTAATGGATATGGAAATTCTGAACAATCTTGAGCAAGATATTCTCTCAGTATGCCCTTAGCATCTGTAAGACGAAAGCAAATCAGTGACGTTCCCTATGAAGTCTTCACTAAAACGAATCAGGGTTGAAGCATAGGTAAATTATAAAGCCAGCTATAAAGTCAGAGCAGTCGATGGAAAACACCGCTAGTTCAGCTGTTTAAGTGCTAATGATACTGTGCGCAAATCGAAACAGTGACTTAATTTAGCTGAGTTTTTATGTTGAACTTTTATATAGCTACATTCCTAGCCAATCTAATCTCATCTGATTACCTGACTTTATTGACCTACCACAAAAAGCCCAAGACCATTGTTCACTCGAGCCACTGTACGCGGTGAGCGGTTGAGCAATTGTCCACCGAGGTAAAAGCTAGAGGAGCTGCCGCCATCTAAGTTGAGCGCATCCACGGCTCCGAGCTGCTGCATGATTTGAGCCGTTTCGCCTAACGTTGGGCCGCGTCCTCCCGCGCGATCATGGATAGTAGCAAGAATCCAAGTGCCATCGGCCATTTTACCGGCGACAGTACGAGGCGCAGCGCCCTGAATAAAGTTTGTGCTAAAGCCTTCTAACTGGGCGTTGAGCACAATTCGGTTGTCGCGCACTAGCAAGGGACCGCCCCCCATCACATGAGGATACTGATCAAAGCTAGCTGGCTGGCTTTGGCTGGCAAGATTGACGATTGAACCGGGCACAAAATTACCTGCTGCGCCGCTGTTACTGCGCAGCGTCAGCAAATAGCCATCTGCTGGAATCAGCACTGAGCCGCTACCGGCTTTGCCCATTGTCTGCTGGTTGACAACTGTATCGTTGCGCACGGTGACCACGATTTCATTATCAACAATCGGGCTGTAGCTAGTGCCCCAGCCTGAGGTGTAGCGGGCAACGCCTGCTTGCACATAGCCGCTGTTCACCGACAGCACGGTGAAAGTCCGCCCGGATGAAGCTGTGACCGATTCTGAAAGGGCAAAGCGATCCATGATCAAATCGCCTTGGTCGTTCCAGGCCATGGCTCCGCGTCCTAAAATAGGGCCAGAAATCCACTGCCCTCCGCTGCGAACTGCACCTAATGGGAGCTGGTTATTGCGGTTAAAAAAGCCTGCATTGACTGCGCCGGTTGCGCGTTGGCGCTGGGCTTGGGTAACAATGGGTTCAGCCCCAATGGCACTGCCGGGATTGGCTTGAAGGGGTCTGAGTGCCAACATCCCAGGGGTAGGTCGGGTAATGAACATGTACACCGGAAACCGACTAGAGCCCAAAGAGACGTATTGCTGCCGCCAGCGTAAGCCTGGTGCCCAGGCAATATCTTTTTCAATCATAGAATCTTGGCGAATGTCAATGACGACCCGATTGGGGCTACCGGTAGACCAAATTTGGGGGCTAGCACCTTCTCTTGTTTTGATTTTAAGAACGGTATTGCCGCCGAGTGGGGCAACGTCAAGCTGGGTAATAAGGTTAGCCGGAATGGCCCGAAAAGCAGCCACCATTTGCCGGGTAATGGCTCCGTTGACGGTAATGGTGTAACTATCGGTAGCTTCGGTTTGCCAAGCGGCAGGCCCCGTTAGATCAATGACAATGCGATCGCCCCATGTTTGCTTACCCTGACGAATCCCATTTACCTGACTAGGCGGCAAGGTGATTTGTAAGGCCGTACCCGCCGTTTGAACGCGCCAATTGGCCCGCTGAACCAGATCTGAAACATCTAAATAGCGATCAGTTGCATCCCACCAAGCGGGTAGGGTGATGATGTCATCTTGCGTCGAGGCAAACCAACGAACAGGCTGCTGGGCGGGATTGGTTGCACTAAGTAGCGTCAGACCGGTCAAATTAGTGAGCGCAGTAGTGGAGACGCCGATGCGACCATTTTTTTGCTGCCACAGACCGGTTAAGGTAGTGCCATTGATCTGAATGCGATTACCTGAGAGTTGAGTGACGTCACTGGCTTGGGCAATCGGAGAAAAAGGCTGAAGCTGAAAGGCAATATCCGGCACGTTGAGGGTGGGTAACACCGTTTCGGAGCGCACTGTCGCTGGGAGTAAGTCATCCGGCCGGCCTGTGACAGTCGCAGGCTGAAGCCCTATCGAATTGATGATCGCCCAGCCGAAGCCAGTCAAAAGACTTAGTGAGATGACTCGACTCACGGAGCGACGGCGCATGAGCCAGCCCATCACGCTCTGAGCGCATTGAGCAAGTTTAGGATTTGATCCGGCCTGAGATCTTCGGCGTGGCGCTCGATCAAGCGGACCTTGCCGATGGCGAGATGACGATTTCATAGCGTCCTTAGAGGGAATAGCGAGGGAATAGCCAATAGTTCAGGATTTTTGCTGAAGATTTTGATGAAAGAGAGGAAACTTAAAACACTTGCTAGAGCCGACTTTGATCGGGGCAACTGATCCTTCATAACTGAGGTGGATCAATGTTTGAAGATACTTTTTAAGATGCCGATTTTAAGCGTTACTCAAAACGGTTTCAACGCCCACAAATCTTTTAAGAAAGTTACGAAAATGTTTTGGTGCAGACGAATTCTATAGAGCTGAGCTCAAGAAATGGCTCCGAATCCTGCCAGTGATTGGATTGGCTATCGATTGGCGAGAGGGGATGATCCTAACGGTTAATTAAGGGGGAGCTGACAGTTAGTTGAGCGTCGATGGGGCGATGATTACTCCAAAATCGCCCCATCGCTGCTCAGCAGTGTAGAAACAAGCAAAAAAACTGACCCTCGACAATTGCACGAAAAAAGGATCAGGGGATACTTTAATACCCCTTAATATTTCTCTATAATCTTTATATATTTATGAGACACAGCCCCCGTACGGCGACTTTTCCATAGTCTCTTTCATCTAGGTGATCCAAGCGTGATTTTCAACCCAACCACTTTTCAGATAGATGTATTGGAGCCCTTAGGGCCTAGCTGGCTAGTCGAAGAGCGAGACGCCTGCGGGGTTGGCTTTATTGCCGATCAGCAAGGGCGCGCTAGCCATCAGCTGGTGACTGATACACTCACAGCGTTGGATTGCATGGAGCATCGGGGGGGATGTTGCGCTGATCAAGACTCTGGTGACGGCGCGGGAATTATGACGGCGATTCCTTGGAAGCTGCTGCACGCCTGGGCCAAGGAAGCCGGTATAGGTGAGCTATCACCGGTTAAAACAGCCGTAGCGATGGTGTTTTTACCCCAGGCTGAGAAGTTTTGTGAGCTGGCAAAAGCACAGTTTGAGCAAGCGGTAAAGGCGACTAATTTAAGTTTTATAGGCTGGCGCATGGTGCCGGTTGCACCCGAGACGCTAGGGCCTTTAGCGCTGAAATTTCAGCCACAAATTGCGCAGGCGTTAATTACATCAGAACAGTTAACGGGAGATGCGTTGGAGCGATCGCTCTTTCTCGCCCGTCGTCGATTTGAGCAGCAAATCACTCAGATGGTTCAAGCCTCCGACGATTTGGCCCCCTTAGCTGACGCCTACACCTGCTCGTTTTCGACCCGCACCATTGTGTACAAGGGGATGGTGAGGTCAGCTGTACTGAGTCAGTTTTACCTAGACTTGCAAAACCCGGCCTACGAAAGTGCCTTTGCTATCTACCATCGCCGCTTTAGCACCAACACGTTGCCCAAGTGGCCGTTGGCTCACCCGATGCGGCTACTGGGCCACAATGGTGAAATCAATACACTCATTGGCAATATCAACTGGATGACGGCCCGACAGGCGAGCTTACAACATCCCATGTGGGGGGGTGATCTGGCCTTGCTCAAGCCGGTAGTCAACGCTGACAACAGCGATTCGGCGAATTTAGATAATGTGATGGAGCTATTAGTGCGCACAGGGCGATCGCCCGCGCAAGCGCTCACCATGATGGTGCCGGAGGCTTATCACAATCAGCCTGAATTGGCGAACTACCCCGAAATTGTTGACTACTACGAGTATTACAGCAGCATTCAAGAACCCTGGGATGGCCCTGCTTTAATCGTATTTTGCGATGGCAAGCAGGTCGGGGCCACGCTGGATCGAAACGGTTTGCGTCCGGCTCGATACGTGATTACAAAAGCGGGCTATGTGATTGTTTCTTCTGAAGCGGGAGTGGTGAACATTCCGGCTGAAGACATTGTGGAAAAAGGCAGGCTGGGCCCTGGTCAAATGCTGGCCGTGGACTTTGAAGAAGGGCATGAAATTTTAAAGAACTGGGAAATTAAGCAGCGGATTGCAAAAGCTCAGCCCTATGGTCAGTGGCTAGCCGAGCGCCGCGTAGAGATTGCCCCCCAGCTTTTTAGCGAAGCAACTTGGCTAGAAGCGCAAACGCTGCTGACGCAGCAAACCGCCTTTGGCTTCACCGCTGAAGATGTGGACATGATCATTGAAGATATGGCCGCACAAGGCAAAGAGCCGACATTTTGTATGGGCAACGATACGCCGCTAGCAGTGCTGTCGGAAAAGCCTCATCTGCTGTACGACTACTTTAAGCAGCGCTTTGCCCAAGTCACCAATCCACCGATTGATCCGCTCAGAGAACGGCTAGTGATGTCGCTCTCGACGCAGCTAGGGGCACAAGGCAATTTGCTCGAAGAACATCCTGAGCAGGCCCGACTGATAAAACTGGAATCGCCGGTGATTAATGACACGGAGATGGAGATCATTCGCGAGTCGGGTTTTCCAACGTCTGCTCTTTCGACACTGTATGCGGTAGGCTCGGGACCAAAAGGATTGGAATCAGCGGTTACGGCGCTGTGTGAACAGGCGGCTGAAGCCGTGAGGGCTGGGAGCCAAATTTTGATTTTGAGCGATCGCCTAGACGCCTCTGGCAATCTCACCACCTTATCTGACGCCTACACCTACATTCCGCCTTTAGTCGCCGTCGGCGCAGTCCATCACTATTTGATTACTCACGGCTTGCGGCTGCAAACTTCTATCATTATTGACACCGCCCAGTGCTGGAGCACTCACCATTACGCTTGCCTACTCGGCTACGGAGCGACTGCCATTTGCCCTTATTTGACCCTAGAAAGCGTGCGGCACTGGTGGGCCGATAGCAAAACTCAAAAGCAAATGGAGTCAGGCAAACTGCCGGTTTCAACGCTTAATGGCGCACAGAGCAACTACCGCAAAGCGGTAGACAATGGTTTGCTCAAGATTTTGTCTAAAATGGGCATTTCGCTGTTGAGCAGCTATCGGGGCGCACAGATTTTTGAAGCCGTTGGCATTGGCGCGGATCTTAAGGCTTTGGCCTTTAAAGGCAGCGTCTCTAGATTGGGCGGATTGAGCATTGATGAACTCGCCCAAGAAACGATGTCTTTTCATCAAAAGGCTTTTCCTGAACTGACGCGAAAACGCCTAGAAAATATGGGTTTCGTACAGTCGCGGCCGTCGGGCGAATACCATATGAACAACCCGGCGATGACCAAGCTGCTGCATAAGGCGCTCAAAACTGAGCAGTATGACCACTATGAGCTGTATCGTCAGCAGCTTAAGGGCCGACCGATTGCGGCGCTGCGAGATCTGTTGGATTTTGAGAGCGATCGCGCCCCTATCGATCTCGCTGACGTCGAACCGGTCGAATCGATTATGCAGCGCTTTTGCACGGGCGGGATGTCGCTGGGCTCGCTTTCCCGAGAAGCCCATGAAACCTTAGGAATTGCAATGAACCGCATTGGCGGTAAGTCCAACTCCGGAGAAGGTGGGGAAGACGCCGTGCGCTTTGAAATTTTGGACGACGTAGATAGCGAGGGCTTTTCGCCTACGCTGCCGCACTTGAAAGGCTTGCAAAATGGTGACACCGCTTCTTCGGCAATCAAGCAAGTGGCCTCCGGTCGATTTGGAGTCACCCCTGAGTATCTGATGAGCGCTCAGCAAATTGAAATCAAAATGGCTCAGGGTGCAAAACCGGGAGAAGGCGGACAGTTGCCGGGGCCCAAGGTGAGCGAATATATCGCTTCTTTGCGTAAGTCAAAGCCGGGAGTGACCTTGATTTCACCGCCACCGCATCACGATATCTACTCGATTGAAGACCTATCTCAGCTTATTTTTGACCTACATCAGATCAATCCTCAGGCGGGCGTTTCAGTAAAGCTTGTTGCCGAAGTCGGCATTGGCACCATTGCCGCAGGCGTCGCCAAAGCTAACGCCGATGTGATTCAAATTTCGGGGCACGACGGCGGCACCGGCGCTTCCCCGCTCAGCTCGATTAAGCACGCTGGTTTGCCTTGGGAACTGGGTCTAACTGAAGTGCACCGGTCTCTACTGGAAAATCAGTTGCGCGATCGCGTCACCTTACGAGTAGACGGCGGCCTCAAAACCGGCTGGGATGTGATCATGGGCGCACTCATGGGCGCAGAAGAGTATGGCTTTGGCTCTATCGCCATGATTGCTGAAGGCTGCATTATGGCCCGCGTATGCCATACCAATCAGTGTCCGGTGGGCGTCGCCACTCAGCAAGAGACGCTGCGTAAACGCTTTTCAGGCACACCGGGTAAGGTTGTGAACTTCTTTTACTTTATTGCCCAAGAAGTGCGCTCTTTATTGGCTAGGCTGGGCTACCGTTCCTTAAACGAGATTGTGGGCCGAGCAGATTTGCTGATTGCGCGCAATGATGTGACCCTTACCAAAACGAAAGAGTTGGATCTCTCGGCGCTGGTGAAGCTGCCGAATGTGAAGCATAATCGCACTTGGCTCAACCACGGCGAAGTGCATAGCAATGGGCCAGTGCTAGATGATGAAATTTTGGCTGATGCAGACGTAGCGACAGCTATAGCGCAGCACACTACGGCGGCTAAAACCTGGAACGTGGTGAATACGGATCGTACCGTAGGCGCTAGGGTTGCAGGCGCGATCGCGCAGCAGTATGGCAACAACGGCTTCGGCGGTCAGCTCAACTTCACCTTTAAAGGCAGCATTGGTCAAAGCTTTGGAGCCTTCAACCTACGGGGGATGAACCTCACCCTCATCGGCGAAGCTAACGACTACGTGGGCAAAGGCATGAACGGCGGCGAAATTGTGATTAGGCCCTTTGAAAACGTCACCTACGAAGCCGCTAAAAACGTCATCGTTGGCAACACCTGCTTGTATGGAGCTACCGGCGGCACCCTATACGTCAACGGCATTGCGGGTGAGCGCTTTGCCGTACGCAACTCTAAAGGCATCGCGGTGCTTGAGGGCGCAGGCGATCACTGCTGTGAGTACATGACCGGCGGCGTGGTCGTTGTCTTAGGCGGCGTTGGTCGCAATGTCGGGGCAGGCATGACCGGCGGACTCGGCTACTTCTTAGATGAAGCCGGTGATTTTCAAACGCGGGTCAATCCTGAGATTGTGCAGGTGCAAAGAGTGCTGACTGAAGCCGGAGCGCAGCAGCTCAAGGGCCTGATTACAGCCCATGCAGATCGCACTAGCAGCTCCAAAGCCAAAACTATTTTGGCCAATTGGGACAGCTACTTGCCCCAGTTCTGGCAAGTCGTTCCGCCATCTGAAGCCGATCGCGCCGAAGCAGGTGTCCAAAAAGACAAAGTTGCCAGTACAGTCTAGTAATACCTGTCTAGCAATCACTCAATAATGGCGAATCAATGGGACATTTAGACAAAAAGATTGCTGTTATTACCGGAGCCGCTTCAGGCATAGGGGCCGCAACGGCGCGATTGTTTGCCCAAGCAGGCGCAAAAGTTGTGGTCGCAGATATTCGCCTAGAGCCTGCAGAAGCGGTAGCGGCTGATATCCGATCAGCTGGCCAAGAAGCCGTAGCTCTATCTGTTGATGTCTCTGACTCTAATCAGGTCAAAGCCTTAATAGAGCAAGTGATTATCACCTACGGAGCTCTGCATATTCTGTACTGCAACGCTGGCGTCCTGATTCCTGATACCGTCGAAGATCCTACAGAAGACGCTTGGCACAAGTCTTTAGCTGTCAATATGACCGGCTCTTATCTCTGCTGCCGCTACGGCGTACCTGAGATCAGAAAAGCGGGCGGCGGCGTGATTTTAATTACGGCTTCGGTATCAGGACTGCGTGGAGAAAAAGGCTCAGCCGCCTACAACGCCACTAAAGGCGGACTGATTAACCTCACCAAGCAGCTAGCGGTAGAATATGCTGCCGATAACATTCGCGTTAACTGCATCTGCCCCGGCTGGATTGATACGCCCTTTAACGATCCGATTTATGAATTCGCCGGACTTGACAAAGCCTCGCTAGATCACGTGATTCCGATGGGTCGCCAAGGCGTGCCGGAAGAAATTGCTAATGCGGCTCTGTTTTTGGCCTCTGCACAGGCTTCCTACATCACGGGTCATGCGCTGGTTGTCGATGGCGGCTTAACGATTAAAGGCGACGACTAGAGGCCACGATTAGAGACAACAATCTTGAAGAATTAAGCGTTGCTCTGAATTGAGCTTTCTTTAGGCATAGGCATTGCCCAAAAATCGACCTTTACCTGCCTTGTTTTGAGGATTTTGCTCAGCATGAGATCGCTATAGTTATCGGGCAACCTCATCGAATCTAGGCCGGATACGAGTTGCGCAATTCTTTTGATTTGAGAGCTGAGCAAACCCATCACATCCATATTGAATTGAAACTGAGCAAAGAGTGCACCGCTGGTGAGTCGCTGGTGAGCGATCGCCCGCCAAGTCGGCTCACCCACTAACCAAGGGTGCTGCTGGAAATCGAGCTGCGCAGGCAGTGCCTCCATCCGAGGCGGATAGCTGAATATGGTTTGATGAAGCTGAGCTGCCAATGACGATTGGCAGTCAAGATCGCCCGTTGCCGGAATCGGAGTCATGACGATTTTGGTAGCGCCCAACTGATTCAATACCCGCAGCAGCGCCTGCTCTCGCTCTTTGAGTAGCATTGAAAAATAATCGGTGACTGGATAATAGTGATTACGCCGCGACTTAAAAGGATGCCTGCGATAGGTGTGGCCCACGATCGGATGGCCTAGCGGAAACAGCAGGTTGTCCGGCAACTCCTCGGGCCTAAGGGATTCAACTAGCTGCGCCGACCAAGGCAGCAAATCGAGCTTGGCTAGCTGCTGAAAGAGCAGCCGAGCATCGTGGTTACGGTGCTGAATAAGGCTGTTGTCATTGGGCCTTGAGTACTTTTCTTGAAGGAAAGCATTAATTGTCCAAAACAGGGGTGCAACCGATGGCGGCAATGACAGCGCCGTGAGCGTATAAATAGAATTAATTTCTGATTGAGTGACAAAAGCCAGGGACTGCATAGCTTTTTTAAGTTCGATTTCGGCCCTGGTGATATAGACATCGGTCTGGCCTCGGAGCGCGATTTGCTTAGGCTTTTTCACCATATCACCGGGCATTTCACCGCGATCTAAAATATGCAGCAGCGGCTTAAAAGGCAAAACTGGAGCTGCAGTTTTAAGTTGGCCTTGAGGCTGGCGTTGGAGGCTGGACATGTGACAGATTAATAGTGCAGTAATCGTTAATATACTGGGTCACTGAGACTTGCTTGGTAAAATACTGCACTTTTCGCCTTACCTGAGGTGACCGAAGTAGCGATAGTTTTTGTTTGAAAGGGCGCAACCCCTCACTGAGAAGGGTGCCACATCTCAGTAAGGGGTTGCGCTAAAGGCCAAAATCGGATTTGTTGCATTAATATCGTTTAACCCTTGCTCTGTGGCAATTATCAATAGATTCATCCATTGATAATTGCTTGATTTATTAGGACTTCTAGAATATTTGTGCAACAAAGCTATCCAGGGGCACATACGCTGATCAGCGTTAGCTCATCTGAGTAGTTTTCTGAGTACTTGCGAGTGGTTTTTCACGCAAGCGACCTCTGTCAAGAAAGAAGCCAAAGTAAATTGCGGGCACAGCTGTAGCTAGATGTAACCAAACGTTATTTTCATAAATAGGCATTAGGCCAAATAAACTATTAGCGATTGGGATGAGACCTAGAAGGGTCAGTAGAGTGAACCAAACTCCAAGCGTGTCTGCAAACAGCCGAGCTACCGGTTCACTGCCCAGGTAGCCCACAATCCCCACAATGCCAACAATTAGATTGAAGACGTTGGTCACGGTAGTTGTTGGAAACAGTCCCAACAAATAGCCGAATCCTGACGTCGTTCCAGCGCCTACCTGGGTCATGATTTCAGGCACTGCTTGAGAGGGCTCGACAAAGCTAGGAAAGAAGCCCAATAGCCCAAGAGCTGTATAGACAATACCGACAATGAGCGAAAAATAACGAACTGACATAGACTTTGTATTCATAATGTTTACATTTAACAAGAAAGCGCATCTGACACTTTTCAACCTGGGTCGAACGAAGGATATTCGCTCGTGCGTCAAAGGAAAGTAGTTTTTCTAAAATAAGCCTGTCGAATATCAGCTTATTGAGATAGAGTTCTCTTTCTACTAGCATCCTCAAGCCAGTAATGTTCTAGACCTGTGCTTCAGTGAGTGTTCGCGGGCCTCTTTCATCCACGGCTACACCCATCGACGGATCAAACGGGTGGCGCGCAAAGCCATTTGCTTTTCTAAATCTGTCTTGATGCGTGACACGGTAATTGGGCTGTTTATCAACCGCTAATGAATCTGTCACGACGGATTTAGGCGGCCCGTATGACAAGCCTATACGCAGGTCTAAGACGTTGCCAATTTTATTCATATGTTAACGCGGTTTTAAGCTGAGACCTCTTTACTTCTTACTTGAAGAGGGATGGCGCTATGTTTAAGTTTCTTGCTTGGACCAGTAATTTAAGTCACCCCTGCTTTGCAAGCGCCATCTCAATCTTTAGTTCTTAAATTAAACTATGCTGATAAAAACGTGGTTCCTGATACCGGCTCCGCTCGCTGCTGCCCTATGCCTCCTGATCGCTCCAGCTGAAGCCGCCACCTTTCGAGTTAATCCCTACTTGCAACAGCCTACATCTGAAGGAATGTTGGTTACTTGGTTCACAGCAGAGAATCAAGCAGGCACTTTAACGATCACCAGCCCATCAATAACGAGCCCGCTTACCTTTGAGAGCACTCCTGTATTCCAGCCGCTGCTGAGCTATACCACCGCTGAAAGAAATCAAGAGATCAAAGGGTTGGCTCCCGGATCGTGGCTGATGGATGATCGCAACTACAAGCATACTGTCGCTATTGACGGTCTCTCTGCGAACGCAGCCTACAACTATAGCGTCAAAGTCGGCGACAGCATTTTTGAATCTACCTTTAAGACCGCACCAACTCGAGAAAGTTGGGACAGTATCCGCTTCATTGCCCTTTCTGATAGTGAAACTGATCCCGCAGGCCGCGTTCAGGGACGCGACTGGCAATCAGGGCCGCTCGCGCCCGGCTCGGCAGCGCGGCCTAGCACCGAGAGCAGCCAATGGGCAGAGACATTTGGAGTGAGTGGCGGTTTCCTCCGCTACGCCCTTACAGAGACCGAAGGCTATGCGACTAATCTAGAAATTGTTAACAGCCGCGAGCCTAACTTTCTGCTCATGCCTGGGGACCTGGTTCAGGGGGGCGGCTACCAGCCTGGTTGGGATGAGTTTTTCAGACACAATGCAGGTGAATTCGACAGTGGACTTTCTAGCTACCCATTGATTGCCGCCTTGGGCAACTGGGAGAACTTCGGCGCGCTCAATGGCGGCTATGGCTTTGATAATGACGGTCGCTTTGGTCCCAAGTTTGGCCGCGACAAATTTCATGTTTATATTGACGGTCCTGAAAACGGTACGCCCGAGCACCAAGGCAACTACAGTCGCATTGACTATGGCCCTATTACGATTCTTACGCTCGATAGCTCTAACGGCGAGCCAGACGACAGCCGCAATAATTACGGTGGCGAAGGACAACCCCCCAAAATTAGCGGACTGGCGTTTACTGGCCCCGGCACAGACACCCAGCAGAATTTTACCCGCGAAGATTACGAAGCGGTAGGAGGCACTGACCTAGCTGATTTCAACCCTGGTAGCCGCCAGTGGAACTGGGCGGTAGAACAGCTCAAAGAGGCTCGCGACCAAGGCCAGCTGGTGTTTGTTCAATTTCACCATGCGCCTTTTTCTAATGGCACTCACGGCTTCCCGATGAATCACGAACTCTCTAGCGGTCAGGGCGGCACCCCTATGCGCCAGTATCACAAACTGTTTGAAGAGTATGGCGTGATCGCTGTCTTCTCCGGCCACAGTGAAATGTTCGAGCGTAGCTTCGTGGATGAAAACGGCGACGGCATAGGCGTGCAGTACTACGATGTCGGCATCGCAGGCGACGGACTGCGGGGCGGAGTTCAAGACGATAACGGTAACCCGTTAAATTACAACCTATTTAGTCAATGGACTGCCGACCAAGACGAGCCAGAGCTGTGGCAAGAAATTGATGGTATTTTACAGCTTCTAGAAGGCGGCAAGCACTACGGCCATTTGGAAGTCAATGTAGAAAATCTAGCTGACCAAGGGCTTTCTCGAATTGCGTTTACCCCGGTTTATAACTTTCCACTATTGGATAGTGACTATCGCTTACTGGGGACAGAGCGGCGCGTCTATGGGGATGAAGTCACGCTGTTGGTTGGCCGCGATGGACGGATTGTTGCTGTCCCTGAACCTAGCTCGGTGGTTGCGCTCGTGCTGACTGGCTTATGTGTTATGGGAGTGAGGCGATCGCCTAAGCTTAAGGGAGTCGCGCGTAAATAATATACCGACGCCCTCATCCTCTAGCCCCTTCTCCCCAATTGGAGAGAAGGGGAATAAGCGCTTGAACTTGGAGCCCCCGCCCGAACTTGGCAGAGGGGTTGGGGAGAGGGCAAGCTGGTACGCTATTATTTTGCGACCCCCTAACGGCAAGAGATGATGGTGATGTGATGGTCATCTACGGTATAGACCAAACGATGGCTGTCGTCAATTCGACGCGACTAAAATCCCGCTAGGTTCTCTCTTAACGGTTCGGGTTTGCCAATAAACATAGCTAGACCAAGCCTCGTCGGTAAAGGCTAATCAGGGAAAATTTGTCTTATCACTTGTACAAGTATACCTTGACGTTCATTTTAGGTGGCAAATTGATACACCTCAACGGACAGTCGCAGTTCGGCGAGCTAATGTAGGTAAACCATTGACCTGGAATTAGCGCGTTTATGTTTTTGCGATCGCTCCTATCAGACATCTCAGCGGCTTTTGACAATGTTTATAGCGGCTGGATTCTATGGAACTTATTTTTAGCCTTTGTGCCGCTGTTTTTGAGCTTTGTATTATTTCGGCGAAAGGCGCTTTCGCGCACCAAAATATGGACTTCTTTTGCGCTCATTAGCGCCATTGGCGTAGTGGGGCTATGGCCTCGATTGCCCCGAGTGATCCGCGTTCACATGCAGCTAGTAGATGCGCTTTCGACAGGCGATCGCACCGCTCAATTCAAGCTCATGTGGTGGATTACGCTGGGCCTGATTTCGATTGGCATGAGCATTTTCTTATTTAAGCGCCAGAAAAGCCGCCGTACGATTTTATGGTGGCTAGGGCTGGTAGGCTTTATTGCCTTTTTGCCCAATGCACCCTACGTGCTGACGGATGTTATTCATCTCATTCGAGCCATTAGCTCCGGCAAAATTCAAGTATGGGTGGTGGCGCTGGTGTTTGTGCCGCTGCACGCGATCGCTATTTTGATCGGCTTTGAAGCCTACGTCATTGCCGTGCTCAACCAAGCCTACTACCTCAAGCAAAAAGGCAACGAGCACCTGATTTTACCGACTGAGCTATTGATGCACGCACTTAGCGCCATTGGCATTTATCTAGGCCGATTTGTGCGGCTCAATAGTTGGGACTTTGCCACCGATCCCACGAGCGTTCTCACCGTCACGCTCAACACCCTCACCAGCAAGCGCCCCGCCGCCGTCATCTTCGTGACTTTTTTGATTTTGAGCGTTCTGTACTGGGTGATGAAGCAAATCACCCTGGGTCTCAAGCTACGCATCTACTACAGGCAGCAAGGCATTGATGCTTTGGACTTGTAAGCACTAGCAGAACTGGTCAGAACTTGTAGAAATAGGCTCACAGATTCGGCTTACTCATAAGCTAATGCGCAGCCATCTTTACGCCCATCCGAACCACCGACTAGGCCGCCCTTTTCAGCGATCCAAATCGCCTGCCCGCCGCCATGAGGCAACACCGCAGGCACAACCTTATGCCCCATCGCCACCAATTCATCTCTCACCTGAGCAGGCACCCCGCGCTCAACTTGGCAGACCTTACCATCGTGAAACACCCTCGGAAAATCGAGCGCTGCCTGCACATCCATTCGGTAATCCAGCAGATTGGTGAGAAAGTGAGCATGGCCCATCGGCTGATATTGCCCGCCCATCACACCAAAGGGCATGACCGCTCGGCCTGCCTTCATTAGCATTCCAGGAATAATCGTGTGCAGCGGGCGTTTGTGAGGCGCTATGGCGTTGGGATGCCTCGGTTGCAGGGTAAACCCCGCCCCGCGATTTTGCAGCACAACGCCAGTTTTTGGGCTCACCAAACCGCTGCCAAAACCATGAAAAACAGAATTAATAAAGCTCACTGCATTGCCCTCAGCATCGACCACACACAGATAAACCGTATCTGGATGCGTGGGAAAATCTGACGCTGCTAGAGGCGGCATCGCTTGATTTAGGCTAATTTTGGCTCGTAGCTCGGCGGCGTAGTCGGCGCTGAGCAGCGTTTCCAATGGAATATTAGCCTGAGTGGGATCGGCAATGTAGCGATCGCGCACCCCATACGCCAACCGCGCTGCCTCACATTCTAAATGTAGCCGCTGCGCACTGATCGGCGCAAAATCTGTTAGATCAAAGCCCGAAAGAATATTCAACATGACCAGCGCCGTCAGCCCCTGACCATTGGGCGGGCACTCCACCACCTGATAGCCACGGTACTGCGTCGAAATTGGCATTACATAGTCCACTTGCGACGCCGCGAAATCTGCGAGCGTATGCAGCCCGCCCAACGATTGCAGATAGCTGACGATATCATCAGCCACGGGGCCCGTGTAAAAGCCATCTCGGCCTTGATCAGCAATGGCTTGCAGCGTGTGACCGAGTTCAAGTTGGCAGTGGCGATCGCCCGCTCTCGGCGCTTCACCCTTAATCAACAACATCCGCGTGGCATTTTCAGTTGCGCGCAGCTTTTTCGTAAGCTGCGCCCAGTCATAGGCTACCCGTGGATGCACCGTATAGCCTTCAATCGCTAACCGAATCGCAGGTGCCAATAGTTCGGCAAAATCTTTTTTGCCATAATCTTTGTGTAACTGACACCACGCATCGACGGCACCCGGCACCGTCACTGAATGAGGGCTTTGCAACGAGATGTGCTTCATTCCTTGATCTAAAAACCAATTTAGATCAGCGGCTCCCGGAGATTTACCTGAGCCATTTAGAGCAACGACTTTACCCGGCTGATCAGCAGGCGCATACAGCACAAAACAATCACCGCCAATGCCGGTAGATTGGGGCTCTACCACACATAAGACGGCTGAAGCCGCGATCGCTGCATCCACCGCATTCCCACCCGTTCGCAGCATATCTACAGCCGTCAGCGTCGCTGACGAGTGAGAAGTTGCGGCCATCCCGTGAAGGCCATAAGCAGGAGAGCGACCGGGAAGGTGAAAATCTCGCATAGGTGAAGCAAACAAGAATTACCAGGGATTACCCACCATCGTAAAGGCTGACCAGAAAAAAGGATGCACTAGCGTTGTCGCCTCATCAGGCAAATTCCACTCAGCCGGAAGCGCGATTGGGCCACTGCTAGTGACTAAGCTGCCCTTTTCGATGCGAGTGGTGCCCCGCAGCAAAGCGAGCTGCGCCTGTCTAAGCGCTTCAAAGCGCAGATCGGTGCGCTCTAGCTGGGTGTAAAACTCGCTCATCAGCGCTAGCGTACCAATATCAGAAACTTGCCAAAGACTGCCCACCGTAGCATCGACACCAGCCGCAGCCGCTAGTCCGGCAAAGCCTAGCTCGGCGTTGAGGCTACTCAGCGCCGTCGAGCAAGCGCTGAGAATCAGCAGATCTAAATCAGATGTTCGCCAGTCTAACCGGCTAAATTGGGCCATGCTCAAGACATCATCCCAAAGGTGAATGTAAGAATCTTCGGGCGTTTGAGCATCGAAAGTGGCATGAGTAGCCAAATGCAGTACACCGGGCTGCGAAAAGACTTGCACCGCTTCTAGCGCATTGAGCGTACTGCCTTCATTAAAAATAACCTGAGCAGCCGGAATGAGATTTTTGACCATAGCTAGCTCAAAGGGGACTGCGGGTAAGGGCGTTTCATCGGTAAATTGATCCACCCCCATCACCACCGTAGATCGGCGCACCGGCACCGGAAAATCGGCCTGCATCAGCCCCATACTCGGCACAACCGAAATGCCAAAGCGCTCTAGGACAAAATCATTGGCATCTTGCATAGCAGCAATTGGGGCAGTGCGCAGACCAGCATCTAAGGCATACATTAGGTTTTGAATGCCTTGAGCCGCCAAATCGTTTTCCAGCGGTGCCAGCAGCCACTGATAAAGCTGCTGGGTTAAAGAATGGTAGCCAAATTCATCATCTGGATCAGAAACCGTCGTGCGCAGCAGCCTGACTTGACGCTCAACCATTTGTCGAGTGACCGGCAGCCGGTAGCGCACGAGCTCACCTGCTGGCAGCACTAATGCCAGCGTTAGCTGGTCATCGGCGGCAGGGGCAGGCTCTACGCGCAAGATCCCATTGGTATTTTCGGTGATATTTCCAGTGGTATTTTCGGCAGACCTTTCCTTGGCGGTGAAAACGGCATAAATCACTGCTGAGTTAGTTTTGTATTCTTCCTGAGCTCGGCGCAAAATAGCTTGAACTTGATCAAAGCTCAGATCTGGGCCGAGTGAGAGATCCCAATAATCTTCAAAACTTTGGCTGAAAGTTCGCTCTAGCTGACGAATGGCGATATTATCAGCGCTATCAACCTTTGCAACAGAGCTTTGCACTAACAGATTTTCGCCATTAGAACCGCGACCCGTGACAGGGGGTGAACTCAGATGCGAGAGAAGGGGCAACAGCGACTGCGAGGGTGATAAACTCGGCGAAAGTAAATCGACAACAGCAACAGGCATGTCTGGCATTGTTGTCTCTATTGTTTCAGCCATTAGCTCACTTGCACTCAGCTCTACGGCTCCAATGTCGGCGGCAGATCCCACCGGGCGAAAAAGCCCGCGCTGATCGAGAACTAACTGGCTACTGCCACCATTCACCGCCGGACTATTTGATTGCAATAGATGAGTCCTAGTCGGCCCGCCATTGTCAGCTAGCGGGGCTAGTAAGGGATCTAGCGGTGCTAGCGCGCTGCCCACCAGCACACTGTTGATAAAGCCTGTTGAACCCGTTGACTGACCGATTAAGTTGTGACCCAAATCGTCAAAGTAACCGCTGAGATCGGCAGCATTAGGGCTACTGTTTTGAGCCACTATTGTGTTGAGCAAACGAGATGAGCGGGCATTGACTGCGGCGATGCCACCGCCTAAGAAGCTAGCTGTATTATTAGTCACTGTGCTGCTAACCAAAACACTGTCGCCGGTGCTATGGATGGCTCCACCGAATTGAGTGGCGATATTGCCGCTGAGGGTCGTGTTGGTCAGTTCGCTGCTGCCGTAATTGGCTATAGCACCTCCAAACGTCGCCTGATTGGCAGCAAACGTTGTGCTCGCGGCAGTTAGGTGCGCGCCATCCTTGATCTGAGCGCCACCGCCATTG
>JBGTNW010000094.1:0-8100 GCA_041742865.1 Phormidesmis sp. | reverse complement strand
TTATTTAAGGAGTATTCAGCGCTACGCCTTGATTTGGTTGAGGGCTTGCTCGATGCCTTCAAGCTCAATATGGCCAATGGCAATGGGCCGCTGAATGGGTTTGAAATTGGCAATGTGTTTAATAAACCAGCCGACAATCCAGCGGGTGAACCGATTGAATCGTTGAAAGTTGCCGGGATCATGGGCGGCGATGCTTGGCGTGGACGCTGGGTCAATAGCAATCAAGAGCGCCCAATGACTTGGTTTGAAGCCAAGGGCAATTTGCAGCGGGTGTTTGACAGCTTGGGGCTAGCAGTCGATTACCGCGCCGATGCGTCTGGCGATGACGAGCGGCTGCATCCTGGTCGCACAGCTTCTCTGTGGGTGCGGGGACGCACTCAACTGGGCAAATTTGGGCAAATTCATCCACAGCTTTGCCAGCAGCGTGACTTGCCAAAAGCGGTGTACGTGTTTGAGTTGAACTGGTCTGTGCTGGTGATGTGTTTAACGGGCAAGAGCGCTCAGGCGGTGACGTTTGCAAGCTATTCGACTTATCCGGCTTCGGATCGCGATTTAGCCTTTTTTGCACCGGTTGAGGTTTCGGTGGCAGATTTGCAAAAGGTGATGAGTAAGTCGGGTGGTAAGCTGCTCGATTCGGTGATGCTGTTTGATGAGTATCGGGGAGAAAGTGTGCCCGATGGGCAAAGGTCTTTGGCGTTTAGGCTGGTGTATCGGGCGAGCGATCGCACCCTTACCGACAAAGACATTGATCCGGTGCACCAAAAAGTGCGGGCCAGCCTCGAAAAAACTTATCAGGTGAGCTTGCGCAGCTAGGCGATCGCCCTATTAAAAAGAGACATTTCTTAAAAAGCCTCTTAAAAAGGCACATCTGGGCCTGGATCGGGAGATTGATTACCTGATGGGCTAGGGCTGGCTGATTCGTCATCTAGACTAACAATCTGCCCATTGAAGAACTCAGCAAATCGCTTAATATTATCCAAGTCTTGGTTAACTGCCCAGCGATCAGCCGGGGATTTTGCGGATGATTCTACTGGCGATGACTCAGCTGCAGGTAATGATTCAGAAGACTGAGCGTAATTAGCTCGGCCATTATTATTCGTTTGCTCGTTAGCTTGACCGTTAGCTGGACTGTCAGCTTGATGATGATTCTGTCTGGCCGCTCGACTATCTAACAATCCATCCGATGGCAGCGTGTTATGAGCGGCAGGTGATGAATTCAGTGAACTGGGCAGCGGCGCTGGCGGTGAGTATTGATCAGGCGGCAAGGGCGCTGAAGGGTTTGCGGGCGGCTGGTTCTGTGGAGAAAGTCGATTATTCTGCTCATTCTGTTGATTATTCTGGCCATCATTCTGGCCGTCATTTTGGCCATTATCATCAGCCTGATCAACAACATTTTTTTTAGCCTCTGCCACTTTCAAAGAGACTCTAATCGGTCTATGAAAAACGGCTAAAAAGGCCGCTTCTAGGTTTGGAACCCGCTCTTGAGCCATCTTTTGCAGCGATGGCGAACGAAATCCAACAGTTGTACTCACACCATCAAATGCCAACAGTTCACCCTGCTGGGACATTAGCATTTGAGTGCCCCGAGGCTGCAAGGCGGCCAAAATTTTGGCCCATAGATCGCTCAATCTACCGAAAGCAATTTCGGGGGGTTCTGAGGGTGTTGGGGCTGACTCAACTGGCTTTGATTCGACTGGTTTTGATTCGACTGGCTTTGACTCGACCGGTTTTGACTCGACTGGTTTTGACTCAACTGGCTTTGACTCAACCGGTTTAATGATTGGTTGAACCGTAACAGGTTCAGCAGGTGGCGAGATTGAAGGCGGCTTCACTTCAGCCAGTACAGAACGGGCTGCGGAATGCTGTATTTGAGCAGAGCCAGCGCTTAGCGTTGCGGTTGCTCCCAAAGCACTCGGCAATAGCTGGATGAGCGTAATTTCTAACCACAGGCGCGGCTGGGTTGTGTTTTTGACTTGCCCTTCGGCGGACTGTAGCTTTTGCTGACTGGCCAATAGCTGCACAGCCGAAAGTTTTTTAGCAAACGCTGTCATCTCGGCCCAAGTCGGCGGCGTAATTGCGACGAGATCATCGCGAGTCGGGGCGCTTTTGGCAATCAGTAAATCGCGATAAAAGCCTACGAGACTTTGCAGCACAATCAGTGGCTCACGGCCTTTGTCCATCAGCTGACGAACACGCTCTAGTAAAGCAGTGCTATCGTCAGCCGCTAGCGCCCGCACCAAATTCAGTAAATCGCGCTCAGGTACGGCCCCGACCAGATCCCACACCGATTCAACGGTGATTTCATTAGCCTGAAGACTGAGCTGATCTAACAAACTTTCGGCATCTCGCAGTCCACCTTGAGAAATTTGGGCCACGAGCTGAACGGCGGACTCAGCAATTTGAATGGATTCGGCGGCGGCAATGTAGCTAAGGTGCTTAATCATGGCCGGTAGCGGAATGCGGCGAAAGTCAAACCGCTGGCAGCGGGAAATAATGGTGGGCAGCACGCGCTGCGGGTCAGTGGTCGCTAGCACAAAAACAACGCGATCTGGCGGTTCTTCTAAGGTTTTGAGCAGCGCATTGAACGCGGCTGTGCTGAGCATGTGACACTCGTCAATGACATAGACTTTGTACCGGCACTGAACGGGGGCGAACTGCGATCGCTCAATTAGCTCTCGAATGTTATCCACCCCAGTATTGCTAGCCGCATCGATTTCAACAATATCTAGCGCATTGCCACGGCTGACAGAGCGGCACAAATCGCATTCCCCGCAAGGCTGCGCTGTCGGCGCACTCACCTGTAAGCAATTTAGCGACTTGGCCAGAATTCTTGCACTGGACGTTTTGCCCGTGCCACGCGGGCCGCAAAATAGGTAAGCAGGGGCAATTCGGGCCTGTTGCAAGGCGTGCGTGAGCGTATCAGAAATCGCCCGCTGCCCAACGAGCTGCGCAAACGTTTGCGGTCGATACTTATGATGGAGAGGTTCGTACAAGCGATTTGGCCTATTGAAATCACCGCTACTAAGATATCGTCTCCACTCAACGATTGTTCATGTATTGATGTGTCGTTCTGGCCTAACTCTGGCCTAATTCTGGCTTGAACTGCGAAGTACGATTCGCTAGGATGCCATCTGGACGGCATGATCACACAGCCGAGCGGGCAAACGAGCAGGCAGACGAGCGGACAGATTTAGTTTGACGCGCTCACGCACGATGTAGGTTACGGCTTCACTAGCAGCCGTCGGCTGCTGCTGCGGGCTTTGTCGCCGCTGCTTGGCTTCTAGCATCGCTGGCGTGAGCGTGCGAGAAACGGCTGGCTGCATCGGCACTTCATCATTTTCTAGCCAATAGCCGTTTAAGTAAGCATCGACTAAGCAGCTAAATAAGCCTTGCAGCGATACGGGCAGCTCTGTGATGATTTCGTCTTGGGTGGCATAGTTATCGACGAGGCGGCCCATCGATTGCATCAGTAAATGATTGTCAGCGGCGCTGGTACGGGGGCCTTTTAATAACTGCCAGCGAGCTTCAAAGGCTTTGATTCCGGTGAGCATAATCATGGGTTTTCAATCGGTAGAGGGTTGATAGGGTAGTTGTAGGTGTTTGGCAGCAGCGATCGCCGGGCTGTTATTGATGTATTCTTTCACGGACACCTGTGTCCGGAGGAACGAATGCCCGTAAAAGTACTGACTTTAGGTGGTTTCAATTCAAAAACTTACGTAAAATTCCTCATGCAACAGCGATACAGAGCTGAACGCGAATGTTTTTGGCGGTAGTCAGGCCAGTAATCGCCAAGACTTCAGCCGCACTGCCCCCGCTGCAGGCAATTTCTACCCAGCCGTGACTACCCACTAGGGCAGCTAAAGCGCCTACGGGCACTTGATAGTAAGCGTCTATGCCGAGTAGCGCGCGGCTTGAATTTTGCTCAAGCGCAGGCATCTCAAGGCTCACTTGCCAAGCAGGGGCCTGCCGGGAATGCAGTAAATGGTCGCTGATTAGATGCCCAGGCAGGTTGCTAATTAGATTGCCAAATCTATCAATGTATTGAATGCAGCCGCTGTAGCTAGATTTGTCAGCCGTTGACGGCAGATCTGACGGAGCAGATACAGGCGTATAAAACGGCAGATCGGCTTGAGTTAAAGTTTTGGGATCAATGCTTGTGCCTAGTTCAGTGATCGCCACTCCGGTTGCTAAATGGGCGGCAGCAGGGGCAAAAATATCGCGGCCATGAAATGTATTGCTAGGGTTAGGCACCCGCCAATAGTCAGGATTTGTCAGCGCTACGGCGGCTAGCACCGGCTCTTGCTGCAAAACACCGCTCAAAATGCCGTTATCTGGCCCAACGAAAAACCCACAGGGGCACTTGATCGCGATCTCCCGACGCCCAGATCCCACCCCCGGATCAACCACCGCTAGGTGCACTGTCCCGACCGGAAAATGCGAATAGGCCATCATTAAATTAAACCTAGCCGCTAAGATATCTTGAGGCGCGATGCCATGTGTCAAATCACACGTTACTGCTGCGCCGGCAATGGTAGCGATCGCCCCCTTCATCATCGCCACATACGCATCTTGATAGCCAAAGTCGCTCAGCAAAGTAATCATAGACGGCACAGCAATCGGTTGTTCAGGCAAAATGGGTAGCATTTTATACTCACATGCTGTGATAACGATCATTGATTGTACGTAAACCTTTGACCTTTAATATGTACCTAGCGTATTTGATATGTCTCAAAGTCAACTTAGCTCAGCCATAACTCCGCTCGAAACGAGTCTAGTAGCCCTTTCCCTAAACGACATTAAACGACATATTTTTATCTGCGCCGATCAAACAACGCCCAAATGCTGTGACCACGCAGAGAGCTTAGTCGCTTGGAACTATCTCAAGCAACGTCTCAAAGAGCTGAAGCTAGACGTGCCCGTTAACGAGCACGCGACCTTCGTTTTTAGAACCAAAGCCAACTGTTTGAGAGTTTGTCAAAAAGGGCCGATCCTATTGGTTTATCCCGATGGCATTTGGTATCACAGCGCTACTCCCAAAGTAATTGAGCGCATTATTCAAGAGCATCTGATTGGCAATCAAGCTGTGTTGGACTATGTGTTCTTGCAGCATTCTTTGCCAAGCGCTTCTCAATAACGGCTTTGTTCCGAGATCCGAGAAAATCTGAGTGATGCTGTCGACATTTTGGGAATACTTGATGTGTCGAATTAAAAAATCCGTGATCGTGCGATTGACTCTTCCATAGATGTGCCTTTCGTAGGCGTCCCTCGATGAGTGTCGTCAGGAGTAGAACTCATTAGATTTTATCAAATTCAAAATTGTTTAACCCAAACCATTTGATCAGAATCACATCAACAATCAGCGCCTTTAAAGCAATTTCTCCTGATTTATCTCAATGACTGCTCAACGACTAATTCTTTGAACATGCGTTCAAAGTGTGATAGCAAACGTTCAAAGTGCGATAGCAAACAGATATACAAGATTATTTTTAGTAATTGTTTTACCCCAATTTACTCAAAAAAATATTGATCAGTTACTGGTACGGATCCCTTTCTCTCAAAAGACGAACACGAGCGAGCATATGGCATGAAAGAAGCTAACACAGGGGAACAAAAGAAACTCTTACTCATTGATGATGATCCCAATCTCATCTTGCTAGTCAAAGACTATCTAGAGTTTCGGGGCTATCAGGTAATGACAGCAGGCAATGGTCGAGAGGCGCTATTAGCCCTAAGCGACCTATCTCCTGACATGATCATTTGCGACGTCATGATGCCAGAAATGGACGGTTACGCTTTTGTCGAGCAGGTTCGTCAAGATCCAGGTAGAAGTTGGATTCCTATCCTCTTTCTTTCCGCCAAGGGACAAAGCCAAGATCGCGTCAAGGGCTTAACCACTGGCGCTGATGTATACATGGTAAAACCCTTTGAGCCAGAAGAACTCGTCGCTCAAGTAGAATCTTCACTGAAGCAGGCAACCCGTCTAATTCACCATCAGAACAAAGGGCCTAATTCCATTCCAACTATCCAGGTACCCTTCGACGTAGAGCTCACGCCGACTGAGTTAAAAGTTGTGCAGTTTGTCGCTAGAGGCATGGCCAACCGCCAAATTGCCGATGAACTGAAGGTGAGTCAGCGCACCATTGAAAGCCATGTGAGCAATATGCTTGGCAAAACGGGTCTACACAATCGCACCGAGCTCGCTCGCTGGGCTGTAGAAAATCATAAAGCTTAGGCGCTGCTTCACGGCATAAGATCTGTAACGAAAATAGTCATTGATGGAGTCGCACATACATGAATTTTTTGGGCGTTTTACTACGAGCTGCTGTCTCGCACTGAAATGCCCAAAATTCTTTGCTGAACTATTCTCAACCTTTGATATGATAAAGAACCTTGTAAGTCAGCTATTTTTTTAACCAGCCGATTACAGTGGAATAGATTGCTGGTGTAGCTCAGTTGGTAGAGCAGCTGATTTGTAATCAGCCGGTCGCAAGTTCGAGTCTTGTCACCAGCTTCCTAAGTAAGTCAATGACTTCACAATCCCCGTAAGGTTTTCAGCCCTTGCGGGGATTGCTTTTTAAGCGGCAGTCAAAAAAGTGATTGGGCGTTTTTGGGTGCTTTCAGACAGGTTTAGAAAGACTTATGGGGTACGTTATGGGGTACAGCCAGATCGAGAGTATCTTGAGCAAGCCTTGCAGAGTCACCTTTTGGTAGCTTATGGGGTACAGATTCGGGGTACAGCTTGAAATATTCAGCTTGCTGAATATAATTCGCCTTATTAGGGCATGCGTTCTACATAAGAGCGAAAAACTTATGTATTCTCAAAAAGCTGGTCAGAGAGCCAAACGTGGCTCAATCCAGATAAAAATATCAAGGGGTTGGCTACAGTTAGTTTTTACTCACGGGGGTAAGCGGCACTATGTTTCCTTAGGTATTCGCAGCAATCCACTGAACCGGAAGCTAGCGAAAGATAAAGCGTTTGAAATTGAACGAGACATCGAATACGGCGAATTTGATTCTACTTATCAAAAGTATCAAGTCGGTACGACGCTAACGACAGTCGATCCGATAGGAGAGCTACCTACTTCTAAAACGACTTTGCCTGGACTGTGGCAGCAATATGTAGATGCTCGTAAAACAGGAAAATCTCCAGCGACTATTCGTATGTATGGGTAGGTAGCAAATCATTTAGATCGTTGCCCTTACAAAAGCCCGAATGACTATCAATCGATTTTTGATTGGTTAACAGCTAACGTGCCAAATGACTCGACTAAGCGGTTGCTGATGCATTTATCTGCCTGCTGTAAGTGGGCTAAACGGTCTAAATTGGTCGGTGATAATCCTTTTGAGGAGATGGCTGCTGAGATCAAGCTGAAGAAGGTTAGTAATGAAGAGATTGAGATTAAGCCTTTTACTAGGGTGGAGCGCGATCGCATCATTGAAGCCTTTGAAACCAATCGCTATTACAATCACTACGCGCCCTTGGTTAAGTTTCTTTTTTTAACCGGGTGTCGTCCTTCCGAAGCACTCGCTCTTCCGTGGGAGAATATTGGTAAATCAACGATCTTATTCGATCAGGCTGTTGTTTATGATGGCATCAGGCCCGTGCTGAAGAAGGGATTGAAAACACAGAAATCCAGAAAATTTCCTATTAATGCACAGCTTGAAGACTTGATGAATGCTATCAGACCCAGTGATTGCAAGCTTGAAGATTTGATATTTTTAGGCCCAAGACAGAAGATTATCGACTGGGGAAATTTCACTAATCGAGGATGGAGCACCGTAATGAAGTCTTTAAAGGACATTGATTACCGGAATCCTTATCAAACTCGCCATACTTTTTGCAGTCTGTGCCGGGAAGCTGATATTTCCAGTGTCCAAATTGCGAAGTGGGTGGGCAACTCTGCCGCCATTATCGACAGAGTATATGCCAAGCCTGTCGATCAAATTCAAGTACCAGAGTTGTAGCTTGCGAAGATGAATGCAAGCATCATTTATCGTTGCTTGACTGATCTGTATCAATTAGCTCAATTTCTCTACGGCCAATCGCTTCCAATAAGGCCGAACGACTTTTGTAGCCCAAGTTACGTGCTAACTCTTCCA
>JBGTNW010000093.1:0-15955 GCA_041742865.1 Phormidesmis sp. | reverse complement strand
AAACCTTCAAACTTTAGATGTATGCGCGAGTGATTTGCCTTTAAAACTTAAGGCCAGCTTCACGGGCCGCATCAGCTAAAGCCGCTACTCGACCGTGATAGAGCTTGCCGCCCCGATCAAAAACTACCTGTGAGATATCTTTGGCCAAGGAACGCTCTGCAATCAGCTTACCAACAACTGCCGCTGCTTCAGTAGTCGCGCCAGTCGCTGTGCCCGCATCTTTGTCTAAAGTCGATGCGGCTGCTAGCGTTCTGTGCTCAATATCGTCAATGATTTGAGCATAAATATGTTGATTAGAGCGAAAAATAGCCAGTCTAGGCCGCTCTGTAGTCCCTTTTACCCGACGGCGAACACGCGTGTGGCGGCGGCGGGTAGATTCTCTGCGAGTTGATTTCATTTCACTTATGACTACTCTGTTGACTTAATCTAATTGACTCATTTGATTTAGTTGTTCTATCTATCCTAAATCTATTTGCCAGCCTTGCCAGCCTTCCGTCTCACTTGCTCACCTAGATAGCGAACCCCTTTGCCTTTGTAAGGTTCAGGGGGTCTAGCTGCACGCACTCTAGCAGCTGTATTACCCACAATCTCTTTGTCGATGCCGGTGATAGTGACGCTTGTATTTTTCTCAACAGCAAACTGAATGCCTGGAGGTGGGTCAAATTCTACGGGGTGGCTGTAGCCTAGCGCCATCACGAGCTTTTGTCCCTGAAGAGAAGCTCTGTAGCCAACGCCTTGAATTTCAAGTTTCTTTTCATAGCCTTTAGAAACCCCTTCCACCATGTTGGAAATTAAGGTGCGTACTAAGCCATGGCGCTGTCTGGCATTTCGAGATTCATTGCGGCGAGTCACTACAATCTCTTCGCCTTCTTGTACAAAGGCGATTTCAGGCGGTAGCTCACGCGAGAGCTGGCCTTTTGAACCTTTGACAGTAACTTGCTGACCTTCAATGGTAACCGTCACGCCTTTCGGTACGGGTACAGGCTGCTTGCCAATTCTAGACATGTTTTTTTCCTCCGGTTGAGCCTGCACAGATGGATGCGAGGACTGGTTAATCACGGCTTAATCAATGGGATCTAATCGATGGGGCGATTAGTAAATGTAGCAAAGGATCTCTCCGCCAATGCCCTGACGGCGAGCATCGCGATCTGTCATGACGCCGCTGGAAGTAGACACAATCGCAATCCCAATGCCACCTAGTACACGAGGCAGCTCTTTGCGGTTGGAATACACTCTTAACCCTGGCTTGCTAACGCGGGTCAAGTTGCGAATAATCGACTGACGCTGCTTGCCTTTGTACTTAAGCGTAATGGTAATTTTGCGGGTAATGCCCTCACCACTGTCCTCGGTTTCTGCGACGAAGCCTTCTTCTTTTAAAACGCTGGCAATGCTGCGAGTCATTTTGGTCGATGGAATATCGACGGTCTGATGATGCGCAAGGGTAGCATTGCGAATGCGCGTCAGCATATCTGAAATCGTGTCGTTAGACGCCATAATCCTCTTGTTTGCGACTTGCCTCAATTATCTCGGAAGGGCATTCCCAACTCCTTCAGAAGGGCGCGGCCTTCTTCATCGGAGCTCGCGGTGGTGACAATGGTGATGTCCATGCCGCGAATTTGGTCAACGCTGTCATAATCAACTTCTGGGAAAATTAGCTGCTCACGCAGCCCCAGTGTGTAGTTGCCTCGACCATCAAAGCTGCGAGGGCTAACGCCCCTAAAATCTCGGATGCGAGGCAGGGTTAAATTAATAAGGCGGTTCGTGAAGGCGTACATGCGATCTGAGCGAAGCGTCACTTTGACGCCGACCGGCATACCTTCGCGAATCTTAAAGCCTGCAATAGCCTTTTTAGCTCTTGTGACCACTGGACGTTGGCCAGTAATCATTGCCAGTTCGCTGATTGATGATTCAAGCGCTTTGGCGTTGTTGGAAGCTTCTCCTAAGCCACGGTTGACCGTCACTTTGGCAAGCTTGGGGATTTGATGAGGGTTGGTGTATCCAAACTCTTCCTTGAGCTTAGGCACCACTTTCTCTAAGTAGAGTGTTTTGAGTGAGTCAGTCATTGTATCCTCGTTAAAAGTGTTTCCCTGGGCTTGGTCAGGGGAAAAGTGAACTTCGATAAATCTTGGAAAATTAACTAGCTAATTAAAGCTGACTAATCCAAGATTTCGCCCGTCTTTTTCAGCATGCGTACCTTGCGACCGTCTTCAGTCAGGGTATGAGCAATGCGGCTGGCTACTTTTTGCTTCGTAGAATAAAGCATGACGTTGGAGCTATGAATCGGAAACTCTTTGGTTAAGATTTGGCCCGATTCACCTTCTGCCTGAGGCTTAACGTGCTTGGTGCGCATGTTGACGCCTTGGACAATGACCTGAGACTTTTTGGCGTTGATGGCGACGATTTCGCCAACTTTGCCTTTGTCTTTACCAACCATGACTTGAACGGTGTCGCCTTTGCGAACGTGCATTTTGTGACGCACGGTTGCTTTTTGCTTCAGCATCTAAAGTACCTCCGGTGCTAGCGAAACAATCTTAGTAAAGCCTTTGTCGCGCAGTTCACGCGCGACTGGGCCGAACACGCGGGTGCCTCTGGGGTTGCTGCCGTCTTGGGTAATAATCACAGCCGCATTGTCATCAAAGCGAATGCTCATGCCGCTGTCTCGACGAATGCCTTTGCGGGTGCGAACTACAACGGCTTTAACAACATCGGATTTTTTAACGCCCATATTAGGTAGAGCGTCTTTAACGACGGCTACAATTACGTCACCGACACCTGCGTATTGCTTGCGTCCACCGAGAACTCGAATGCACATTAGCTTACGAGCGCCGCTGTTGTCGGCTACGTTTAGATAAGTCTCTTGTTGAATCACTGATAAATCCTCACTTTATACGTTAGAAGAACTGAGGATATCGGCGACGACCCATCGCTTGGTTTTGCTTAAAGGGCGAGTTTCGCTAATTTTGACGCGATCGCCTATCTTGCAATTGTTTTCCTCGTCGTGAGCCTTATAGCGCTGGGTTCGCACCATAATCTTGTCATATTTTTTATGCTGCACACGGGTTTCTACCGCTACTACCACCGTCTTGTCCATTTTATCGCTGACCACTTGGCCAATTCTCTCTTTCACTGCCATAACTTTTTAGACCTCCTTGGCCAATGTCGCTGATGATTGAGCCATTGACGTCTGCTCTTTTTTGCCGTTTTCCTTGCTTTTTTTCTCGCTCTCTTTCTGACGTTCTTTTTCAATCGTCATGAGCTGTGCTAGTCGCCGACGACTGTGCCGAAACTCATGAAATCCGCTTTCTATTTGACGAGTTGCTTTCTTGAATCGAAGATCAAAAAGATCGCGCTTAATTTTGGCGATTTCCGCAGTGATGTCTGCTTCACTTAGCTCTCTAAGTTCACTGGCTTTAGATAGTGCCATCTGTAATTAGCCCTCCTCGCTATCTTTCATAATAAATTTGGTCTTAAAAGGTAGTTTGAAAGAGGCTAGCCGCATGGCTTCTCTAGCAATTTCTTCAGAAACGCCAGCGATTTCAAACACAACGCGACCGGGTTTGATAACCGCTACCCAAAACTCAGGGTTACCTTTACCAGAACCCATTCGAGTTTCAGCGGCGCGCATTGTCACTGACTTATCTGGAAACACGCGAATCCAAATTTTGCCGCCTCGTCGGATATAGCGAGTCATGGCTCGTCTAGCAGATTCGATCTGACGCGAGGTCATCCAGCAGCATTCGGTGGCTTGGAGTGCAAACTGACCGAAATTAATTTCGTTGCCACGATGGGCCATGCCGCGCATTCGACCGCGATGCTGTTTTCTAAATTTTGTTCTTCTTGGGCTTAACATGATGGATCACACTGGAAAATAGCGCTGACAAATAAAAATGACTAGGGCCTTAGGTCGTTACAGAATCTGTCTTAGGAATCGTTGTTAGAACGATCTTCAAACTGCTGGCGGCGGCGTGGCTGGCGGCGACGTGGCTGGGCTTTTGCATCTTCTGGCTGAGTTTCTTGTCCTGGAATGACTTCGCCCTTGAACACCCAGGTTTTGACCCCCAAAATGCCGTAGGTTGTTTGCGCTGTGCGGTAGCCGTAGTCAATGTTTGCACGCAGTGTGTGAAGGGGAACTCGGCCTTCGCGTGTCCACTCGGTTCTAGCAATCTCAGCGCCATTCAAGCGACCACTGACTTGGATTTTGATACCTTCAACGCCAGCGCGCTGCGCTCTTTGAATTGCCTGACGAACAACCCGGCGAAAAGAAACTCGGCGCTCTAGCTGCTGGGTGATGTACTCACAAATCAACCCTGCATCGGCATCTACTCGAACGACCTCAACTACGTTAATTCTGATCTGACGAGCGTCATCTTTGATTTGCTTTTGCAAGCCTACTCGCAATGTTTCGATGCCTGCTCCGCCCCGGCCAACGACTACACCCGGACGAGCCGTGCGCACTTCTAAGTCAATTTGATCGGCTTTACGCTCAATGTGTACCTCTGAGATGCCAGCGTTAGCTAAGTTTTTCTCAATGTACTTGCGGATTTCGTAATCCTCTTTGAGCAGCTCTGGATAGCGATTTTTGTCGGCATACCAGCGGGAGCGATGCTCCTGGGTGATGCCAAGACGAAGCCCGGTTGGGTGAATCTTCTGTCCCACTGATATACTCCTTGAAGAAAACGGATAAGAAAACGGGTTGATTAATAAGGCTGAAATATGATGCTATGCCTCGGTGCCGGGGGCGACAGCGATCGCAATGTGACAAGTTGGTTTCCGAATTTGAAAAGCGCGACCTTGAGCGCGGGGGCGAAAGCGCTTGAGCACCGGCCCTTGATCGGCGTAGGCTTCAGATACGTAAAGGCTTACCGGATCTAGCCCGTTATTGTGCTCGGCATTGGCCACAGCTGATCGCAAAACTTTTAGAATGGGCTCACACGCCTTGTAGGGCATAAACTCCAGCATGATTAAAGCTTCACGGTAAGAGCGCCCCCGAATTTGATCGAGCACTCGCCGCACTTTGCGCGGCGACATCCGCACAAACTTGGCCGTCGCCTTGACCTGTAAATTTGATTCAATCTCAATCATTTTTATTCACTCCTCTAGCGACGTGCCTTTTTATCGCTTTTTGCATGGCCTCGAAACGTCCGAGTCGGGGCAAATTCACCTAGCTTATGACCCACCATTTGCTCGTTAATGAAAACTGGCACATGCTGACGACCATTGTGAACGGCAACGGTATGACCAATAAACTGAGGAATGATAGTAGAAGCGCGTGACCAAGTTTTGATGACTTGCTTCTCGTTTTTAGCATTGAGCTTTTCAATTTTGGTGAGAAGGTGATCTGCCACGAATGGCCCCTTCTTAAGGGAACGAGACATGTTGTTTTTCCTGGAAATCTAAGAATTGTGTGCCTGTGATATCTAAGCGTTACGACCGCCACGACCGCGCTTGGAAGAGCGACGACGACGACGCACAATCAGGGCGTCACTGCCTTTCTTTTTCTTGCGGGTTTTGTAACCTAGAGCAGGCTTACCCCAAGGCGTCACAGGTCCGCTACGGCCGATCGGCGCGCGGCCTTCACCACCGCCGTGTGGGTGATCTACCGGGTTCATGACGCTGCCGCGCACTTCCGGACGACGGCCTGACCAGCGCTTGCGGCCAGCTTTGCCTAAAGTCAAGTTACGGTGCTCGATGTTACCAACTTGGCCAATAGTGGCATAGCACTCACGACGAACCATCCGGACTTCACTGGAAGGCAGTTTAAGAGTTACATAGCCACCTTCTTTGGCGACGAGCTGCGCACCTGAACCAGCCGCGCGAACCATTTGACCGCCCTTACCAGCAACGAGTTCAACATTGTGAACGGTGGTGCCCAAAGGAATGCGATGCAGGGGAAGCGCGTTGCCGACTTCAAAAGGAGCGTCTTCACTCGCAATGATAGTAGTGCCAACTTCTAGCCCCAATGGATGAAGAATATAGCGCTTTTCCCCATCTTCGTAGTTCACCAAAGCAATTCGGGCATTGCGGTTGGGATCGTATTCAATTGTGGCTACTTTTGCCGGAATATCGCGCTTGTCGCGGCGAAAATCGATTTCGCGGTAGAGGCGCTTGTGACCGCCACCCCGATGGCGGCAGGTGATGACGCCTCGATTGTTGCGGCCTTTGAGGCGATGTACCGAATAGGTAAGTGATTTTTCAGGCTTATCTGTGGTGATTGCAGAGAAGTCAGAAACGGTACGCTCGCGCGTGCCAGGTGTAAGAGGTCGATAAGAGCGAATGCCCATGGCTGTACTGTGTCGCGGTGGTTACTGCTTTGGTCTAGAAAAAGTGATGAGCGGTATGGTGTGAAGCCGCTTTTTCTGTGAGTCCTGGATGAATTTTAGCTGATGAACTTTAGCTTGCTCGTCCGACTCTAGACGTCCGGAAAGAGCGTAATCGAGTCACCCGTCGCTAGCGTGACGACCGCGCGCTTGTAAGCAGCTCGGTGACCAATAAATTGGCCAACGCGGCGCTTTTTACGGGGTGGGTTTTGCGTATTGATACCGGTGACCGTGACTTCAAAAAGCGCTTCGATGGCGGTTTTTATCTGCGGTTTGGTCGCTTTGGGAGAAACTTCAAAGGTGTACTGATTGTTCTCTAGCGCAATGGTTGCTTTTTCGGTAATCAAAGGTTTGCGGATAATATCTGGCAGCTCGTAGGCTTCTATTCGTTTACTCACCGTAGACCTCCTTAATCTTTTCAAGAGCAGATGCTGTAACCACGAGGCTATCAGCATTCAAAATGTCATAAATATTGAGGTTGGTTGCCGCAATGAGTTTGATATTGGGGACATTGCGCACGGAGCGATCCAGTACGTCAGTTTTTTCGGCGTCAATAATCAAGATTTTGCTATCGGGATCAATGCCCCAACGAGCGATCGCTGCCAACATCTCTTTAGTTTTCGGCTGAGCCAGCTCATTGCTAAAGTCTTGAACAATCACAATGCCCTCGGCACAGCCCTGAAATGCGGTACGAAGCGCAAGACGGCGCTCCTTCCGGTTCATTTTGGTGCTGTAATCACGGGGCTTAGGGCCAAAAATGACGCCACCGCCACGCCACAGTGGAGAACGAATAGATCCGGCTCTAGCTCTACCGGTACCCTTTTGCTTCCAGGGCTTGCGTCCGCCACCACGCACTTCGGCGCGAGTTTTAGACGAGGCATTGCCCTGACGACCGTTGTTGATTTGACGTACAAGCGCTCGATGCACAATGTGCGAAGCGTTTTCAGCAACAGCCACCTTAAGATCTACGGTGGCGGTGCCTGCTTCTTCACCCTGCCAATTTTTAACTACACAATCAACCATGACCTATCCTTTGATCTCTATCGCCTGACAATTCTTTCTTGAGCGGCTAGCGTCTTACTTTTTTGGGTTTTCGCTGCCTGCTCTGAAGCATTTAACCTGAGCATTTTGTTCGAGCGCTCAGCTGGTTATTAGCTGGTTACTGTTGGACGGCTCATTGCTGTCCAACAATAGTTGCAGGCACAATGCTGAGCAATGAACCGGCTTTGCCAGGAACGCCGCCTTTGACCAACAAAAGATTGCGATCACTGTCCACTCTAAATACGCTGAGCTTACGGATCGTCACTCTTTCGTTTCCCATTTGACCGGCCATCTTTTTGCCAGGATACACGCGGCCAGGCGTAGTTCCGGCACCGGTTGAGCCAGGAGCACGGTGATTTTTAGAACCGTGAGCCATGGGGCCGCGTCTAAAGTTATTGCGCTTTTGGTTGCCTGCAAACCCTTTACCGATGCTAGTGCCACTCACATCTATTAGTTGGCCAGCCTCAAATAAATTAGCCGCTAGTGATTGGCCAATTTCAAATTCGCTGACTTCAGCCACTCGGTACTCACGTAGGTGACGCACAGGCGTAGCGCCAGACTTTTTGAGATGGCCAAGCTTGGGGCGGTTTAGTGCCTTTTCTTTGACCTCACCGTAGCCAATTTGAACAGATGAATAGCCATCTGTCTTTTCTGTTTTGATCTGCGTGATTACGCAAGGGCCAGCTTGAATGACGGTCACTGGAATGGCATTACCAATTTCGTCAAACACCTGGGTCATACCAAGTTTGGTACCAAGAATACCGACAGTCACTGAATCTAGGCTCCGCTTCACAACGCCCCAAACGCGATGGTTTTAGCCATGCGCTTAGGTTTTTTTACATACCAGCTATTGATACAGACTCATCCACACAACTAAAATCGCTAACCGCTCTTAGAGAAAATCTCCACGCTGCTGTTAGCGAAACCTATTGTGTTTGCTAGCCACACTGGAAAACAATCGATAGGGCTCTTTGCCTAGAGACTCGACTAAATGCCCTTAAATCAGCGAATCTAGAGAAAAATTCTCGCAGGTTCAAACAAATGGGGTCAAACAGGTTTCTCAAAGCTTGCCTTATCTTTGCGCCTAAGACTTGGAGGATGCGTTCGTCACTGGTTAGAAACGGCTCGTAAAGAGCAACCGCACTCTTTCCCCTAGTATCTTTTTACTTGGCGGCTTCTTATTATACACACTTTTTTTGGCGTGTCTATAAAAAACTTTTCTCAAGAAAGTCTGGGCATCAAGCTGCCAACCATTAGGCTACAGCTCAAGTCTGCATCATACCTCAATTAATATGCAGTAGTATTGTTTCGTGTTCTTTCTACGCTTTACCTGCTATGGCACTGATTGCATTTAATAAGTTCACTCGTGATTTAGAGAAGGCCGGGGCGCTGGGTGTTCGGATGCCATTGGAAGGGGGGCATGAGGGCCGGTACAGACGTCGGGTACGCGCCGCTGGCTACGAGTGCACTCACCTGTCAGCGCGTGGATTGGGTGATTTGTCAGCCTATTTGCTGGATGTTCATGGGGTACGTCCGCCTCATTTGGGTAAGAAAAATCTGGATGCGTCGGCGACCGGTGATCGCTACTTCATTCCTCCGGTTGTGAGCTACCGTCTAGAGAGCCTATTGCCAAAATCCAAAGGTCTCTTGCTGTGGATTATCGAAGGTCATATTCTCTCTAGCCAAGAAGTTGAATTTCTGACTACACTGCCCACGCTAGAGCCCCGAGTGAAAGTGGTGTTAGAACTAGGCGGCGATCGCGCCTTCACTTGGTTCCCACTCAAAGAAGCTATTGCTGCCTAGCCACCTGTCTAGTGATCTTGTGAGTCATCCCTCTCCATCATTTTTGCCAGCGCCCTTAGCATCGCTACAGTCGGGGCGCTGGTTTAAGTTGATTTGTGGTGCGAGCTACCAGGCCCTGCCTGAAATTAGGAACCTAGCGCTGATCTATGCGTTAGCCGGTGCTGACTGCATTGATGTGGCCGCTGATCCAGCCGTAGTCGCAGCAGCTAAATCGGGGCTAGAAGCGGCTGAGAGGATGGCCAAAGCCGCTCAGCTAGCTAGCTACAGTCGGCCTTGGCTGATGGTCAGTATGAGCGCTGGCGAAGATGTGCACTTTCGCAAGGCTGAGTTTGATCCGGCGATTTGCCCTAAAGACTGTCCGCGCCCTTGTGAAACCATCTGTCCAGCGGCAGCGATTGAGTTTTCGGCTGATTTTGCGGGCGTGAGGCGTGATCGCTGCTACGGCTGCGGGCGCTGTGTGCCTGTGTGCCCTTGGAAATTCATTGCCGCTCCCTCGTACCCAACGCCTATAGCTGCCGTCGCCCAGCAGGTGCTTAGCCAAGTAGATGCGTTGGAAATCCATACTCATGTTGGCGAACACAGGGCCTTCAAGAACCTGTGGCAAACCCTACAGCCTTGGGTGGGCAATCTGCAAATCATTTCTATCAGCTGCCCAGATGGCAAAGGGTTGATTAACTACCTTAAAGAGTTGCATCAAATTATGAAGCCTCAATCCGCGCTATACGGAGCGCTGAAGGCTAATAGGAACACGCTGAATATAAAGCCTTGCAATGTAATCTGGCAGACAGACGGGCGGCCCATGAGTGGCGACATTGGAAAAGGCACTACCCATGCTGCTATCCGCCTTGCCGAAAAAGTGCTGCAGTCGGATTTGCTAGGCTATGTGCAACTTGCAGGCGGAACCAACCAACATACTGTGCCAAAGCTTCGTAGGTTAGGACTGCTTACTCCCAATTCCATGAACGAATCCATGAACAGTTTTGTGAACGGATCGACACAATCAGTCGCAGGGATCGCCTACGGCAGCTTTGCTAGGCGCTTATTAATGTCATTTACCGATCAAACCCTTTATCTTGAAGAAACTCCCTCGATGCTATGGAAAGCTGTAGCGATCGCTGAATCCTTAATAGCGCCCTTGAAGCAACCAATTTCATAACACCTTTTTTAGGCGCTTGTTTACGGCATTTCTTTAACGAATTCTCTATTCTTTTGTAACCACTGCTCTATGCCGAGTTTTGACGACTTGTTTGAAAGGAGTCCTTCAGCGGAACCTAACCAGGTAAATTCCGCCCCCGCTAGCACAGATAATTCGCTCAACGCCTTACCTTCAGCATCACCGCTGCCGCTACCTGAAATTACGGATGATTTGCCCCAGATACTAGCGATCTTCCCTGACTCTATTTGCCTTCTGCTCAGTCAGCATCCTCGCCGCGATCAGCTCATCGAAATTGTTTTAGATCTAGGCCGTTGGCCAGAAGCAAGGTTTGTTGATGCGGTGGAATACCTATCTGAAACGCCTGTTTCTAAAGCTGATCTTCAGCATTGTATCGATCGAGTAGGCCATTTTGGCGGCGATAACCGGGCTGGGCTCGAAAAAACCCTACACCGCATTAGCGCCATGCGTAACCGAGCCGGTGAAGTCATTGGGCTGACTTGTCGGGTGGGTCGGGCTGTATTCGGCACGATTGGCATGATTCGCGATTTGGTTGAAACCGGGGGCTCAATTTTGATGTTAGGGCGTCCTGGCGTGGGTAAAACTACTGCCTTGAGAGAAATTGCGCGGGTACTGGCTGATGATCTCATGAAGCGAGTGGTGATTATTGACACCTCCAATGAAATCGCAGGCGATGGCGACATCCCTCATCCGGCGATTGGGCGGGCAAGGCGAATGCAGGTGGCCAAACCTGAGCTACAGCATCAGGTGATGATTGAGGCGGTGGAGAACCATATGCCTGAAGTCATTGTGATTGATGAAATCAGCACAGAGCTAGAAGCACTTGCTGCTAGAACCATTGCCGAACGAGGCGTTCAGCTAGTCGGCACGGCTCACGGCAATCGGTTAGAAAACCTGATCAAAAATCCAACTTTATCAGATCTGGTGGGCGGCATCCAGTCGGTGACGTTAGGCGATGATGAAGCCCGCAGACGCGGCAGCCAAAAGAGTGTGTTAGAGCGCAAAGCGCCGCCCACGTTTGATATTGCGGTGGAAATGCACGAGCGTCAGCGTTGGGTGGTGCACGAAGATGTCTCTAATACCGTGGACTATTTGCTGCGAGGGCAGGTGCCGGGACAGCAGGTTAGAGAAATGGGTGAAGATAGTCAACTCATCATTACCAATGAGCTGCCTGGGCATTCCGGGTTAGTGGCTCCGGCAATGCGGGCTAATCGCAGAGGTCAACTGAGCCCGGGGCATCTGAATCCGCAGAATCTGAGAGCTCAGCCCTATGCAGGCGGTGCGGGCGGCTGGCGATCTTCCGGCAAAATGAAGCCGCCGGTTGCCCCACTGGGATCAGATTCTTTTGGCAAACGCGCTAGCCGCCCTTCGATCATTCTCGATGAGCAGCAGCGCCTTCAGTCTTTGCTGAACGATACGATAGTGCATCTGCCCGTGGGAGCTAACCGCGTCACGACGGATCGCCGAATAGCTGATGATCTCAACGAGCAACATCGGCAGGCTGACACGTTGGATGCTGAGCCTTGGGACGCCGCAGAATCTGCTTTTGCAGAAGACGATGGCGACTTTACCTGTATCTATGCCTACGGTATCAGCCGCCAACAGTTGGATCATGTTGTGCGTACATTGGCGTTGCCAGTGAAGTTCACTAAAGATCTGGGCTCAGCTGATGCTGTGCTAGCGCTGCGATCGCACCTCAAAAATCACTCCAAGCTCAAAGATGTCGCCAAAGCTCGACAGGTTCCGGTATACACCGTTAAGTCCAATAGTATTCCGCAGATCACGCGATCGCTCAGACGAGTGCTCGACTTGGATGATGAGGGCGAATCAGCCGAAGCCATCAACCTCGATTTATTTGTCCGCAGCGGCGCAGATGATGAGCTCGAAGCGCTCGAAGAGGCTCGGCTAGCGGTAGAGCAAATCGTGATTCCCAAGCATCAGCCGGTAGAGCTATTGCCGCGATCGCCCAAAATCCGCAAAATGCAGCACGAACTCGCCGAGCACTATCGCTTAAAATCCCTGAGCTTTGGCGATGAGCCCAATCGACGCCTAAGAATTTATCCCGCCTAAAGAATTCAAAGGACTGCTCAAAACCGCGTCGGCTCAAACCAGGGGATCACCTCTTTTGAAGCTATTCTGGCAGTCCCTTCGTCAGATAAGATAGTTACTTACTGAGTTCGCCTATCTCCCATTCCTTATTATGAAACGTTTATTGTCTCGCCTTTTTGCCCTAATGCTGGTTGCGGTGATTGGCCTTATGGGCTGTAGTGCTGTTGGGCCTAGCAGCGGAGGGTTGACCGGCAACTACGCCGATGACACCGTGGCTTTGATCGATAGCCTAAGGGATTCGATTGCCATTCCTAAAGACGCTCCCGACAAAGTTGAGCTGCAAAACCAAGCCAAGCAAAGAATGAATGACTTTGCTGCTCGCTATCGCCGTGATAGCAGTATCTCCAATTTGAGTTCATTCGCAACTATGCGAACCGCACTCAACGCTTTGGCTGGTCACTACAGTGCTTATCCAAGTCGCCCGGTTCCGCAAAAGCTGCAAGATCGCCTAGAGCAAGAATTTAAGCAAGTCGAAGCGGCTCTGAGCCGAGGCGCATAGGCCGCTAATGGGCCATTAATTTGTAGCTTACCTGTAAAGATCTAGACAACTCATTTGATAGTTGTCTGGATCTTTGCTATGTTGGTAAACCTGTGTAGTAAAACAAAAACCTTGGGACATGAAAGTCCGCGCCTCTGTTAAGAAAATGTGTGAAAAGTGCCGAGTTATCCGCCGTCGTGGTCGGGTAATGGTGATTTGTTCTAATCCTAAGCATAAACAGCGTCAGGGTTAGCGCTAGTCATAGGCACTGCCGAAGGCTCTTAATGAGCTTTCAGCAAGAGACAACAGCTAAGAGACAACGGTAAGAGACAACGGTAAGAGACAAAGTGATCGCGCTCGGTGCGATCCGAAAAAAAACGATGACACTGGTGATATTCATAAAACCGATAAAGCCAAGGTCTTAGTTGAGTTTTCGTAAGAGATCATCCAGATATCAAATTCTGCGACAATGTAATACGGCTCTTTCAATAAGTCGCAAAACAAATTGCAGGCAACTTTTCTGCAATAGCCTGTTTTGAGAGTTCGGCTCATTGTAGAAGCTTTTTTGATGGATTCTATTTTAGTTAAAGATTTCAGTTTGTTAGCTCTAGCAGCTGCAAGCAGGTAAACGAAGGGAGAAATAATCGGTGGCACGGATTGCGGGCGTTGACCTGCCAAGAGATAAAAGAATTGAGATTGGCCTGACCTACATTTATGGAATCGGCCTCAGTCGCGCACATCAGATTCTAGAAAAAACGGGTGTCAATCCTGACATTCGCGTTAAAGATCTAGAAGATGCAGATGTTATTAAGCTCAGAGAAGCCGTCGAAGGCGATTACCTCATTGAAGGGGATCTGCGTCGTCAGGTAAATATGAACATTAAGCGGCTGATGGACATCGGTTGCTATCGGGGTCGCCGCCATCGAGTGGGTTTGCCGGTTAGAGGTCAGCGCACCCGCACCAACAGCCGCACTCGTCGTAGCGGTAAGCGCACCATTGCGGGCAAGAAAAAGCCGCCCCGCAAGTAATCCTGAGCAGGGGCTAGCTGCTATAAGCGCGTACTGGAATTTTATCAGTTCGCGTTTTTGATTGAAAGTCTAGCGATGTCCCCGCTTTCTAGTGATGTCCTAGCTATAGTGCTTAATCTGCCTTGGATGGCTAGTGTTTTTTTTTTGACTGTCATAACAGTCAAAAAACAGTCAAAAAATCCACTCCTTGAACACCTCACCTCACCTCACCCAACTTTAGATATGGCAAAACCGATTAGAAAGACCGGTCCGCGCAAACAGAAAAAAAATATTCCCAATGGCGTAGCGCACATTCAGTCTACGTTTAACAACACCATTGTCACCATTGCCGATGCTAGTGGTAACGCTGTTTCATGGGCCTCAGCAGGCTCTAGCGGATTTAAAGGCGCAAAAAAAGGAACCCCGTTTGCCGCCCAAACTGCTGCTGATAGCGCGGCTCGTCGAGCTATTGATCAAGGTATGCGTCAGTGTGAGGTTCAAGTCAGTGGCCCAGGATCGGGTCGAGAAACTGCCATTCGAGCGCTGCAAGGCGCTGGCCTCGAAATCACGTTGATTCGCGATGTTACCCCTATTCCTCACAATGGCTGTCGTCCGCCCAAGCGCCGCCGAGTGTAAGGTTTTGCGCATTCAAGCGTTCAGATAAGTTTAGGAAACATAAGCTTATGCCTACGTTTTAGGTAAGTTCAAATCAAGTCGTAAAAGGCTCCCTAGCTAAATAATTAGCGGTCAACATATTAAAGCTTATTGATAGTGTGTTGAGTCAAAGTTGAGTCAAAGAGCAAGCTAAAGAGTCAAGAGAGAGGTTGGTGAATGGTGTTCCAAGTTGATTGTGTCGAGTCCATTGTTGAAGATGATCAAAGCCAGTACAGTCGATTTGTGATTGAGCCGTTAGAGCGCAGTCAGGGTACGACGGTCGGCAATGCTCTCCGCCGGGTATTGCTTTCTAACCTTGAAGGTACGGCAGTAACTTCGGTGCGTATCGCGGGCGCTAGCCACGAATTTTCTACCATTGCTGGGGTTAGAGAAGACGTTCTAGACATCCTGCTGAATATGAAAGAGACAGTGCTAAAAAGCTATTCGACCCAGCCTCAAATTGGTCGAATGGTGGTACAGGGCCCTGCTAAGGCAACGGCGGCTAGTTTTGATTTGCCTTCTGAGGTCGATCTCATTAGCACCGATCAGTACATTGCCTCGATTTCTGCCGGACATACGCTAGAAATGGAGTTTCGCATCGAAAAGGGAAAAGGGTACCGCGCGATTGATCGCAGCCGCGAAGAAACGGGCGGGGTCGATTTTATGCAAATCGATGCCGTTTTTATGCCGGTGCGTAAGGTCAACTACAGCGTTGAAAACTTTATTGATGCGGCAGGCGATCTTAAGGATCGTCTGGTTATGGAGATCTGGACAAATGGCAGCTTGACTGCCCAGCAGGCGATGAGTGAAGCGGCTGCGCTTTTAGTGGATATGTTTAGCCCACTAAAGGATGTCACGCTTGAGCCTAAGCGAGATGAAGACACCAAAGAAGAAGATCCCACCTATCAGATTCCGATTGAGGAGTTACAGCTTTCTGTAAGGGCTTATAACTGTCTGAAGCGGGCGCAAATTAACGCAGTTTCTGATCTTCTTGATTACAGTCAAGAAGACTTGTTAGAAATCAAGAACTTTGGTCAAAAGTCCGCTGAAGAGGTGGTCGAAGCGCTTCGGGTTCACTTAGGGATTATGCTACCGCTGGAAAAACCGACTAAAGCCGGCTAATCGTTGAGTAACTGCACCCTGGATGACTCCAGGTAATAAGTTCAGGCAGAAATTAATCGATTTAGGGACTTTTTGATCTTAGGATTCTCAAAATTCCAGACATCGACTAGCTCAGACATCTACTAACTTTTTCAAACAACCTTAGGAAAGGAGAAAACCCATGCGACATGGTTGTCGTGTACCCAAATTAGGCAAAGCGGCTGACCAGCGCAAAGCTTTGATGCGATCGCTTACCACCGAACTGATTCGC
>JBGTNW010000092.1:0-8790 GCA_041742865.1 Phormidesmis sp. | reverse complement strand
GTCAAGGCGAGATTTGGGCGAAAGCGGCACAATCGCCACAGCCTTTAGCTTTTCGGTTAGCTTTTTGTTCTTAGCTGGCTTGGAAGATAGCTGGCTTTTTGTTTTTTGGGCGTCGGCCACTGCCCAGATCCGGATAGGCTCATTTAAGATCAGTTCTTGCTGAGCGATCGCGCCCAATGATTTCGATAGCCGGATCGTTTGTTCTCCGTGATCGGTTTCTAGCCGAACGGCTTTGAGCGCGCCCTTGCTAATCCCTTTGCGATTGGTCGCCTCAATCCCGGCGATGTAGCGACCCTGTAAAATTTTCATCCTGTTCAAAGTGAAGCTAATTGAATTTCTAGTCTAGCTTACTGATTCTGGCTAGCTGATCTGAACCTGCGGCCATCGGCTCACCCGTTTGCACGCGCCAAAGCCCGGCGTAGAGTCCATTGTGAGCTAGCAACTGTTCATGCGTGCCGCTTTCTATGAGTTCGCCTTGCTCCATCACATAAATGCGGTGCGCGTTGCGGACGGTGGAAAGGCGATGGGCGATCGCCACTACAGTGCGATCTTGGGTAATTCGCTCTAAAGACTTTTGAATGGCGGCTTCAGTTTCATTGTCTACAGCTGAGGTGGCTTCATCGAGAATGAGAATGGGTGGATTTTTGAGTAGGGCGCGGGCGATCGCCAATCGCTGCCGCTGTCCGCCCGACAGTTTTTGCCCACGTTCTCCAACGATGGTGTCATAGCCTTGGGGCAACCTGTCAATAAACTCAGCCGCTTCAGCAATGTTTGCCGCTGTTGCGATGTCTGCCATTGTTGCCGTAAAGCTTCCGTAGGCAATATTTTCAGCCACTGATCCATGAAACAAAAAGACATCTTGACTGACTAAGCCAATCGAGCGGCGCAGGTCTTTTAATGCTAGCGACTGCAGATCTAATCCATCCAGCGTGATCCGGCCTGAGTTAATTTCATAAAAGCGCAGCAGCAGCTTGACCAGCGTACTTTTTCCGGAGCCGGTAGCACCGACAATGGCAGTGGTTTTTCCGGCTGGAATTTTAAAAGAGAGATTTTTTAAAATCGGCTGGAGGCGATCTGGATTGCTGTTTTGATCGCCCTGTTGATCGCTCTGCTGATAGCTAAAGGTGACATTTTCAAACACAATCTCGCCACTGACATCAGCGGTTGGGAGCGCTGTATTGCCGGGGCGAATCGCCACGGGGGTATCGAGCAAATTGAGTACGCGCTGAGTCGAAGCCATGGCCCGTTGATACTGATCGAGCGTTTCACCAAGGCGGGTGAGCGGCCATAGCAAGCGCTGAGTCAAAAATACCAGCACGGTATAGGTACCGGCCTCTAGCTGACCCGCCGCCGTAGCCATGCCGCCATAAAAGAGAATGCCCGTAAAGCCGATCAAAATGATGATGCGAATCAGCGGAATGAAAGCGGCGCTGAGGGCGATCGCCCGTTTGTTACTGATTCGATAAGCCTGACTCTCTTGCCCTAGCTGAGCGAGTTCATAATCTTCAGCTGTAAAGCTTTTGATGGTCGCAATGCCGGTGAGGTTGTTGGCAAGGCGAGCGTTAATTAAGCTAGCGCGTTCTCGAACGCTGGCATAGCGGGGGGCAAGATATTTTTGAAAGGCAATCGCGCCGACCACGATAAAAGGCATCGGCACTATTGCCATCCAGGCCAGGCGAGGAGCCAGTACAAAAAAGGTTGTGCCAATAATGACGATGGTGGTCAGCATCTGCAAAATGCGGCTTGCACCCACATCTAAAAAGCGCTCTAGCTGGTTAATGTCGTCGTTTAAAGTCGCCATTAGATCACCTGTGCTGCGCGCTTCAAAATAAGCGAGCTCTAGGCTTTGCACATGGCGGTAGGCATCGAGGCGTAAATCGTGCTCAATAGACTGCGCTAGGTTGCGCCACAGCCACTCATAGGCGTACTGAAAGGCTGATTCGAGCAGCCAAACCACAAAGGTGAGAAAAGAGAGCAAAATAAACTGCGATCGCAGCTCTACCACCCCCCATCTAGCCAAAATTGAATTTTGCTGATCGACGACAATATCAATCGCGATGCCGATCAGCGCAGGTGGAGCCAGATCAAAAACGGTGTTGAGCACTGAGCATAGGCTGGCTAGCCATGCTTGAGATCGATAGCGATGACCGTAGGCCAATAACCGCTGAAACGGACTCTGAAACTGAGATCGGGGCGAAGGATCCGTCGTTGTGCCAATAGTTGTCATGCCAATAATAGATGCTCAATACTAAAAGATTCTTTGATAGAAACTATAGCAAAGGCACTGTGAGCGCCGCTTGAGACAGGCTTTCTGGTGACGACTATGGTGGCTATGCGGCTTGGGTGACTATTGTTTCCGTCTTTGGGTTAGTTTCATTGAGTATCCATAGGAGAGCTTGCTCTGCAAATCGATCCACTTCTTCCATGGGCAGGCGCAACGGTTGGGGTTCGGTGCTACCAGCAGCGTTACCAGCAGACGGATGGAGTGCATCCGGCGTTGTGACTTGCTCTACCCATTCTGCTAGCTCATTGGCCATCAGTTCAAGGGTGAGGGTTTCAATGGGAGCGGCTGTAGCGGCTTTGAAGGAGACGGCGGCTTTGGAGACGCTGGTTTCGAGTAAACGGTGCTCTTTGGAAAAAGCGTCTGGCTGATCGGTATCAGCAGACGCTTCAAGAACTGAGCGTGCGGTTGTGTCCAATAGATCGTTTAGATCGTTGATCCAGTCGTTTTCTAGCTCAGCTAGCGTTCGCTTGGGCGCATTTGCAGGGGTAAGGCGCTCATGGATCTTTTGTTGGGTCTTTTGTTGTGCCTTCTGTTGGGCACCAGTCAAACTGGCATGAGGGTTGGCCGCATTCTGCATAGGTAAGTGATTTTCCAACGGATCGGACTGCGAGGCGTGGGCCTGCTGCTTAGCAATCGCTGTTGCGGTCGCGATCGCTCCTGCCGCTACCACTATACTCAAAATCGCTTTAGCTAAGCTGCCGTCTGGAACATCAGCCATCATTACCTCGGCGCGGGTAATCGCTGAATGACCTCGTTCTCTGGCTTGGGATTGCTCAAGGGAGGCAGTGCGCGATGGCTGACACTCGCTCGCAGCGCAAGCTTGGCTAGATAACGCCGTGTTTTGGAGGATTTGGGCTAGTACAGCTTGGCCGCTGCGATCAGGGGTACTGACAGGCGTAGCGTTGGCTGAAGCAGGACTGGCTGAAGCACTAGCTGAAGAACTGAGCGCTGCGACCACGCTAGCGCTCAACTGCCAGCTGCCGTCATCGGCTCGTGTAATTAGCAAATTAGGTGCTGCGGATGATTGAGCTGGGCGGGCCGACCTTGAGGGGCTAAAAGCTGGCTGAACCGCTAGAACAGGCTGTGGCGTGAGCGGTAAGGTTTGAGCCAGGGTTATGGCAGTCGCTGGTGGATAGTCGGCTGATGAGGCGCTTGAGTCTGTCGCAGGCTGAGCGGAAACTACTGGGACCACTGGGCCGTGGGCATAAGCCGCAAAGGGAACCATTAGGCTGGTTGAGGCGATCGCCGCTGCCCGAGTAAAAGCAGTTAGGGGTAAAAACTTGCCATCCTGATGGGGTTGCATAAAAATTGCCCGACGATAAAAAAGGTTGCTTAGGTGAAGAAGGGGTAAGCGCTATCGGTATCGCTAACTATATATCTCTATACAGTTTACAAAGGCTTGATCACGCCTTCCGGAAACTAGGTTAGAACCCGTATTAAGGTATCATCCATTGCCGAATTATTAACCAAAATTGGGCCCATAGCCGATTTTAGACCGGCAAAATTGGAATTTCAAAATTTGGATCTGAATCCTTTGATCTAAGTAGAGCCAGTGTTCCCAAAAAAATGAAACAATTAAACCTGTTTCACATTGTTTATTAACTTTATTTTCGTCTTTTACAGGCTAATTCTATGGTTTTAGACTCCGTATGCCTAAATTCTTCGAGTTTGGCCGAACAGTATAAAAGCGTTCTGTTAGAAAACATTATTCCTTTTTGGGAGCGTCACTCGCTCGATAATGAATTTGGTGGCTACTTTACCTGCCTCACTCGCACTGGTGAGGTGTACGACACCGATAAGTTTATTTGGCTGCAAAACCGGCAGGTTTGGACGTTTTCGAGGCTATGCAATCAGCTTGAGGATCTGCCCATCGAGAACCGGCAGCGCTGGCTGAAGGTGGCAAAACATGGCGCTGACTTTTTGGCTCAGCATGGGCGCGATCAGCAGGGCAACTGGTATTTTTCGCTCAATCGGGCGGGGCAACCGCTGGTGCAGCCATACAATATTTTTTCAGATTGCTTTGCGGCGATGGCATTTAGTCAATATGCGCAGGCGTTAGCAGTCGGCGATGAGCAAGCGCAGGCTAAAGAAATCGCTTTGCAGGCTTACCGCAATGTGCTGCGCCGCCAGGATAATCCTAAGGGGCAATATGACAAAGCTTATCCAGGAACGCGATCGCTCAAATCTCTAGCCGTGCCGATGATTTTGGCCAATCTGTCGCTAGAAATGGACTGGCTGTTGGCAGACGATCAGCTAGGGGCCGTGCTAGAAGCAACGGTTCAAGCCGTGATGGGCGATTTTTTAGATCGCGATCGCACCCTGATGTTTGAGCACGTTGGCCCTGATGGTACGCATGTAGACTGCCATGAGGGCCGCTTAATCAATCCAGGTCACGGCATTGAAGCGATGTGGTTCATGATGGCTATTGGGGAACGGCAGCACAATCCGGCTTTGATTGCGCAAGCAGCCGATGTAGTCTTAAGCACATTAGCGTTTGCTTGGGACGAGCAGTATGGCGGCCTCTATTATTTTTTAGATGCTCAGGGCCATCCAACTCAGCAGCTAGAGTGGGATCAAAAGCTGTGGTGGGTGCATTTGGAAACCCTAGTCGCTTTGGCAATGGCTTACCGGCTAACGGGCCGAGCCGACTGCTGGGCTTGGTATGAAAAAGTGCATGACTACACTTGGAGGCACTTCAGCGATCCGGACTATGACGAGTGGTATGGCTATCTCAATCGGCAAGGCGACGTGCTGCTGCCTTTAAAGGGCGGCAAGTGGAAAGGCTGCTTTCATGTTCCCCGAGCGATGCATTTGTGCTGGCAGCAGTTCGAGCAAATTGAGCAAATTGAGCGGATTAAGAACCGATAGTCAGCCGATAGTCAGTCAACCGATAGTCAATTGGGTCAAACAATTGCGAGCGACTGCTCGCGGCTGGTTTGACGCTATCTTAAAGGAGTTGTCATCAGCGCTAGGGATTGGGTGCGGTGTTAGAAATCTCTCATGCGGTTTCAATTCCAGATAGTGAAATTGAGATCAGTGCGATTAGAGCCCAAGGTGCGGGTGGGCAAAATGTCAATAAGGTGGCAACAGCAGTGCATTTGCGCTTTGATGTAGCGGCCTCGTCGCTGCCGGATTTTTATAAGCGGCGGCTGTTGGCTTTGCGAGATAATCGCCTGACCAAAGACGGGGTGATCGTGATTAAGTCGCAGCAGTATCGGTCTCAAGAGCGCAATCGCGAGGAAGCGCTCAATAGGCTGCAAGCCATGGTGAAAGCGGTTGCTGTAGTGCCCAAAAAACGGCGGGTGACTAAGCCCACGCAAGGATCGCAGCGGCGGCGGATAGAGTCTAAGGTGAAGCGATCGCAGCTAAAGTCTTTGCGTAAAAAAGTGGATATGGACTAACCAACGCTGAACCACAATCCCAATAATCGCCCCCATAACACCCGCTAACTATTAGGCTCATTGCTTAAAGATACTTAACTGTATCCGCCGATTACTTAAAGAATGGAAACAGTTTTGTAACTAGGTCGCTGTCATCTCATAGTCTGGAATGACTAATAATTAGAGCCTAATAATAGGGCTTTACAGGCGATGCCATTCGAGCAGGGAGACTTTAAATTGACTATTCCGCTTTCGCTTGTCAGGCGCTTGCCTAATCGGCACGGCTAGCAATCTATACTTTTTTTCTACCCTTTGTCTCCATTACGTTGGCATCATAACTATGCAGAAATCAAAATGTATTTTAATTGTGGATGATGAAGAGTCTATTCAAAAAGTGGTTGGGCTTAGCCTAAGACTAGAAGCGAGTTGGGAAAGTATCGCTGCATCTTCTGGCAAAGAAGGCATTGTCCAGGCGGAAAAGTATCATCCTGACGCTATTTTATTAGATGTGATGATGCCCGATCTAGACGGCATCTCTACCTTTGAAGCATTAGATAGAAATCCTGAAACCTCCTCGATTCCAGTGATTTTGCTCACGGCTAAGACCCGAGCCGCTGAAAAGCAGTTATTTCAAACGATGGGGGTAGCGGGGGTCATTACCAAGCCGTTCACTCCGCTGACCCTAGCGAGCCAAATTGCCAAATTGTTGAATTGGTCACTGTAAATTAGACACTGTACATAAAACTTGTGGATCATACGGGAGATTAAACAACCTGATAGATTAAACAACCTGTAGAAAACAACCGATAGAAAGCAACCTGTGGATAAATGCGCGTTTTACTCATTGATGATGACACTGCTCTAACAACCTTGTTGAGTCAGCAACTGGCGATGCAGAATTACGTTGTCGATTGTGTTACCGATGGTGAAACGGGCTGGGCCTACGCCTCTACCTTTGATTATGACCTCATTGTGTTGGACTGGATGCTGCCGCAGCTTGACGGTGTGCAGCTGTGCCAGCGGTTACGCCAGCAGGGGTATGGAGTACCCATTTTATTGCTGACTTCTAAAGGTGCGCAGCCGGACAAAATCGCGGGCCTGAAGGCGGGCGCAGATGACTATGTGGTAAAGCCTTTTGATATTACTGAACTGCTGCTGCGAATGCGGGGGCTGCTAAGGCGATCGCTCGATGAGTCTACGCCACTTTTGAGCTGGGGCAAGCTGTGTTTGGATCCAGTCAGCTGCCAAGTGAGCTATCAGGGCAAGCCTGTGTCACTGACGGCAAAGGAATATTCGCTACTAGAGCTGTTTTTACGACACACTCAACAGGTGTTTAGCGCGGCGATGCTGCTTGATCGAATTTGGTCTTCGGAAGAGTTTCCCAGTGAAGCGACGGTGCGATCGCACATTCGCGGCCTGCGGCAAAAGCTTAAAGGGGTGGGTGCAGCGGCTGATTTGGTAGAAACTGTGCATGGATTGGGGTACCGCTTAAAAGCGCCGATGGTGTCAGGTGATCGTCCGGTCGCTTCCCCTTTTTCCAGCCAAGACGAGCGACAGGCCCAGTATTTGGACGGCCTTATCCAAGCTTGGCAAGCTCACAAAGGCGAAAGCCGAGAGCGCTGGCATCAGCTCCTCCAAATTTCCCAAACGATTAAAACATCCGGGCTAGACGAGCAGCAGCAAAGCCAGGTGCAACAGATTGCCCATAGCCTAGCCGGAACGCTCGGCACCTTTGGCCTGATGGAAGGCTACCGTCTAGCGCTCCAAATAGAGCAGCTATTACTTCAAGTTGGCACGGCCCTTTCACCCGCTCAGGTGGCGCAGTTTCACACTCTTGTCACCACGCTAGGACATGCTCTCGATGAACCCCCTAAGCTGGTGTGTCCGACTGAAGACGTGCCGCGATCGCCCAAAATCCTACTGGTGGATGTCAATGACACGCCCTCCGTTCAACAGCTTATGGCCTTGTCGGTGGCTCAAGGGTTTAACACAGTACTCGCATCTTCTCTTGAGACGGCCATCGAGACGCTGACGCTCGCTTCACTCTTCGAGGTTCCCCATTTAAACCGATCATTTGAAGCATCACTTGAAGCATCTCTCGATTTAGTACTGATTAACCTAGTCGTAGGCGAAACCAGCTCAGTGTTAGATGAACCGATCTTAAAAAGGCTGTTGCAGTTGATGGAACAGATGCGACAGCAATGGCCTCAGATGCCCGTTATGGTCATTACACCACAAGCTGATTTTGGCAATCGGTTAGATTTAATTCGTCGAGGGGGCGCGATGGTATTGGAGTCTCCGATTATTCCGTCAGATGTTTTAGCACTCATGACACGCTCTATTAACATGAGCTACCGCCTCAGCAAAATCATGATTGTAGATGACGATGCCCACTATCTAAAGCAAGTGATTCAGCTTTTACACCCCTGGGATTTTCAAATTACACCGCTTGCCAACCCCCAACGCTTTTGGTCGCTGTTTAACCAAGTCGCCCCTGATCTGATCATTCTGGATATTGAAATGCCGCATATCAATGGCTTTGAGCTTTGCCAGGTGCTGCGTAGCCATGCCCAGTGGCAACATTTACCCATCGTTTTTTTGAGTGTTCATGCAGATCCTGCCAAGCAGGCCCAAGCTTTTGCCTTAGGAGCCGACGACTACATCACCAAGCCCATTCAAGGGAAAGAACTGGCCTCTCGGTTACTCAATCGTTTAAAGCGCTATCAGTCGGGGGCACGTCTGCACGACCTTTGATGTGAATAACGACAAAACAGCCGACAAGATCCATCAAAATAAAAGCTACACTCCCCCCCTCCCTACTCCCCACAGACATACCACACACTGCCATAACTGCAACGCAATAGCATGTAATGAAATATGAATTTTTCTGAATCAAATAACAGGCTTTCCCATAATCTTGAAAGCCTCTGGGGTAAAGCATTTGAGCGATTGTAACCGATTGGATACATGCCTGTGCACAAGATTTGCACAAGCGAATTGATTAAATGAAATCACTGGTTCGTAGCCCCTAAGCCTTTTGACAGTGGCTACAGATTTTGAGCTGAATCTCTCGCAACAGGCGCTATTGTTCGAGCCAGGAGATAGGTAGATAGATAGTGTTATCTG
>JBGTNW010000091.1:0-18200 GCA_041742865.1 Phormidesmis sp. | reverse complement strand
GCAAAAATAGGAATATTATTTTTTTTGGCTCCTAATGCTTCTCCGGCGTCTTGACCTGCTAATAAACTATCAATCACGCCAACAACAGTATAGATTTCAGAGTGTCTGACCAATCCTGCGGCAGTTTTTCCGTCTACCAATCCAAACTCTTTCTCGCAGTAAATCAGAGCCGTTTTTTTAATCACTACCACTCAATTAATTTCCTTCAGGCTTTATCTATTTAAAGCTTGTGATTTATCTTCACTAAAAGGTGGGCAGCAAGCGCTACGCAATTTAGCAAATCTTTTGAAAAACGGATTGAAAAGTCTAAGTGATTGTAGGTTAGGTAACGAAAATCTCAAGTCCTAATCGAGCTTTGGTTGAAACTTAGTCTGCCTCGACTGTAACACACATTACCGTTTTGCTATTGAGCCTTTGAAGCTAACGAAACAAAAACTTGTCTGTTGTGCTTTAAAGGCTATTTCTGTTTAGCTAGCTTATCATTAGCCCCTTACACGCAGCTTGAGCAGGTAGAGTACTAAAATTTCAAAAAACGGACAGAGAATATACGACTGCTTCGCCTAGCAATGTCAATCTCTTCGTCAATTTTTCGTCAAAGATACAAATTTCAGTATCAAACGTCGATATCGGATTGTAGAGAAGGCTGCTCTTTTAGAGTAAACTCGCGCTGAAAAGGTGCAGGAGTGGGTTTTCTTGGCGAGCTAGCTTCACGATGAAGCAGCGTGTAAAAGCAAGGGATAATAAACAGCGTTAGCAGTGTGGCTAAAGACAATCCTGAAAAAACAACAACGCCTAGCGGCTGTAAAAATTCGGAGCCTTGGCCAATGCCGAGCGCTAGCGGAAACATGCCCAGTACGGTGGTCATAGTCGTCATGAGAATGGGACGCAAACGCTGTGGGGCGGCTTTGAGAATAGCGGTGAGGCGATCGCAGCTCTCCTGTTCATAAATCTGATTGGCTAGCTCTACTAAAATAATCGCATTGTTCACGACAATACCCACTAGCAGCACCGTCCCGACAATCACCGTTGCCCCAATCGCCGTTTGTGTTATGAACAATCCTAAAATGCCGCCTGCCAAAGCCAAGGGCACTGTCAGCATAATCACTAACGGATCGATTAAAGAATTATATTGAACAGCCATGACGGTAAAGACCAAAAATGCCGCCAGTCCGCCCAAAATGCCGACCCCCTCTTGAATCGCCTGATTGCTTTCGGCGCTAAAGCTCGGTAGTCGGGTCACGCCTGCGGGCAGTTGAACCGCTTCCATGACTTGATTGACTTCTTCTAAAGCGGCTCCCAAGTTAGCCCCTTCATTCAACCGGCCTTCAATAATAAACACCTGTCGCTGGCTAATGCGCTGGATTTCGCCGGGGGCCTGACCGTTTTCAATGCGGGCCACATCGCCCAGTCGCACGAGCTGATTGCCGCCATTGAGCAGCGGCAGCTGGGCTAATTCAGCCGGATTTTGAATCAGTGCACTAGGCGTTTGAACGCGCACATCGACGAGGCGATCACCTCGTTGAAGCTGAGTCGGCACTGCCCCGGTGAGTACCGTTTGAACCGTTCGGCCAATCACCTGCGCCGACAGCCCTAAATCAGCCGCCCGCTCCCAGTCAGGGCGAATTTGCACCTCCGGCTGCGGTGGGTCAGCATCGGGTGAATAGCGAGCGAGGGTGGTTTCAGCTTCGAGCGCGGCTAGCACCTGCGCGCCAGCATCGGCCAGCAGGCTTGGATCGCTGCTTTGCAAAATAACGTCCACATCGCCGCGCACCGGGGAGTTGTTCAAAATCAGGCCGCGCACTGAACCTGGCGAAACTTGCAGCCGGGTTTTAACCAAGTTGAACTGATCGAATTCGCCGCTGAGGCGATCGCTAAACGCTTGCACATCTGTTCCGGGCACTAGCGTCAGTGTACTAGAGCCTCGCAGCGCATTCTCACTGGTGCTGCTACCAAACAGAAATCCCCCTGAGGTGCTAAAGGCGTACTCCACTTCCGGCTGCTCGATCAATAGCTGATCGACTGCCGTCATCACCGCGCGGTTTTCGGCTAGCGTTGTTCCGGGTGGAAACTGCACCCGTAAGTTTGCTTGCCCAGTGGCAATACTGGGCAAAATCTCCTGCGGAATTTGGCCTAATAGCAACATACTGCCGCCACCTAACAACAGAAAAGCCGCTGCTAACACCAAAATTCGGCGCTGAAGCACCCAGCCCAAAAGCTGCCCATAGCGCCAAGTAAGACCCTGTAACCGCCGATCAAACTGGCGAATAAACCAAACATTTTTCATCCCGCTGGATCGGCGCACCATCAACAGCCGAGAGGCGAGTGCTGGAACAACACTCAGTGCCACAATTAAAGAAGCCGCTACGGCAAAACTCACCGTTAGCACCAGTTCATTAAACAACAAAGAGATAAATCCGCCGATCAGTAAAAAGGGCAAAACAGCGACTAAATTGGTAGTCGTTGAGGCAAACAGCGCCGATTCTAATTCTTGGCTACTCGCTTCTGCCTGACGCATGACAGCGCGGTTGCTTTGAATCTCATGCCCGTTAACTGTTCTCGCTCTAACCTCTTTTTCTTCTACTCCTTTAACAATATTTTCTAACATCACAATGGCATTATCCACCACGATTCCCACGCCTAGGGCTAGCCCACCCAGGCTAAACACATTCAGAGAAAGGCCAAATAAGCCCATGAATAGAATAGCCACTAAAGAAGCTAGCGGAATGGCGATGACAATGATGAAGGTTTGCCTGAGTGAGCCGAGGAATAAAAGAACTGTGATCGCGGCCAACCCTGCCCCTGTCAACCCCGAAATAGCCACATTGCGAATCGCATTTTCAATAAAAACAGACTCATCTAAGGTGGCATTGAGCACGACATCTTCTGGAATAAGGCCAGACTCTCTCAGCTCAGCTAATCGCTGCTTGACGCCCTCGACTACGGTAATGGTATTCGCTGCAGGCTGCTTTTGAATGCTCACCTTCACCGCTGGCTGACCGTTGAGATTGACAAAAATGCGCGGCTCTTCAGTGCCATCGACCACTTCAGCAAAGTCGCGTAAATAAACCTGCTGGGTAAGGCCAGAAGCAGCAGATTGAGAGGATCCCTGAGAGGAACTTTGAGCAGAACCTGGCGACGAGCCACCGCCCACATCAAAAATCAAATTGCGAATTTCATCAGCATCCTGAAAGCGGCCAGCTACACGGGTTAGAGGTTCACTATCTGGGCCTTGAATTCGTCCACCTGCGGTGTCTTGATTGCGTTCTGAGAGCGCGTTCAATACTTCGGCAACCCCTAGGCCCAACGCCTGTAGCCGAGCTGGATCGAGATTGATCCGAATTTCTTCTTGGACACCGCCCGAAACGTCAACACTGGCAACGCCGGGTACGGTATTGAGTTCACGCGCTAGCTCTTGATCAGCGAACACTCTTAAGTCAACGCCTTGCAGTGAAGATGACGTGAGCGCTGTTTCATAGACCGGGAGCTGAGAGGGGTCAAATTTGAAGAGCTGAGGTTGTCCAATCGTTTCGGGCAGGTTATTACGGGCTCGATTAAGCGTAGCTGTCGCGTCGTTGAGGGCCTGATCGATATCGCCTCCCGGCTGAAAGTACAGATCTAGGCTAATGCGGCCTTCTCGGGTTTGTGACACGACTTGAACAACGCCTTCGGTGGCAGCTAGCGCTTGCTCTAAGGGGCGAGTGACCTCATCGACTGCGACCTCTGGCGATATGCCCGGAGCGTCAGCGCGGACGCCAATGCGGGGATAGGTAATCGAGGGCAGTAAATCTATCGGTAGCTGCTGAATAAAGAACAATCCTAAAACAATCACCGCAACGGTCAGCGTTAGTGTTGCAATATGTCGTCGAATCGCGAGTGTGCTCAGACTCAGACGGCTAGTATCGCTGCTTTGTGAAGCGGATTCGATGCTATGGCTAAAATGAGCATCATTAGGAGCCGAAGGCTGTACCATGTTGCTGTACTGGTAGAATGTTGTTTAAGTAGAGTGTTATTCAGATGGAGTGCTATTTGAATTTTCGGTTTAAATGTTTTCAGATAGAATGCTCATGCGCACTGCTTGGCCTGAGGTTAGGGGCTGATCGCTTTGCACAATAAAAGACTCGTTCGGATCTAGCCCAGAGAGAATTTCTACCCGGTCTTGATTGCGATCGCCAATCCTGACCGTTTTTGCCACCGCCTTTGCTTGCTCGCCTTCACCTTCAACAACAAACACCCTATTTCCCTCACCCTCTCCGATTTCTAACGCACTCGCAGGCACGACGACTCGATTTTGTTGGCCAGAAGAGAACTGCACTCGCGCTAGCAATCCACTGCCAATTTGGCCGCTCACGTTAGGAATCGTCACCGATACCGGCAGCAGCCGCGAAGTCTCATTAGCAACTGGCGCAATTCTCTTAATTTGACCCAAAATCTGACCTTCACTCGGAAACGCATCGAGCTGAACTTGAGCAGATTGGCCGACGCTGAGCCGCTGGATATCGAGTTCAGAGACTTGTACGGTCACTTCTAGTGTGCTCAAATCGCCGAGTTCTAAGACGGTTGCGCCCGATTCAACAAAATCGCCAATATCAACTAGGCGAGAGAGCACAACGCCTGAAAAGGGCGATCGCAAATCTGCATAATCGAGCTGCTTGCGACTTTGATCTACCACAGATCGCTGCACATCAATTCTATCGGCGGCTGAAGCGGCAGCTTGTTGCCTTGCACTGACCTGAGACTGCGCTGAACGCACGGCCTGCTGCGCATTGGCAGCGGCTAGCTCAGCAGCCTCGGCCTCCTGCTGCGAAATTGCACCCCGATTGGCAAGCTGCCTTAGTCTTTGGGCATCAATTTGAGCTTGAGAGAGAGTAGATTGGGCTTGAGCGACCATCGCTTGCGCATCGGCAATAGAGACTTCAGCTTGAGCGGTTTCAGCGCGTCTTGCCGAGAGTTCGGCCTGAGCCTGATTAACACCGATGGCCTGCAAATCACCGTCGAGCTGAGCAAGCAGCGCGCCGCCATTGACGCTATCGCCCACATCAGCCGTCAAAGCGACCACTTCACCCGATACCTGCGATCGCAGCGCGATCTGCTGAGCGGGGCGAGTGGTGCCTGTGTAAGTCAATCCGCCTGCTAAAGAACCTGCTTGAGCGGTGGCTGTTTTGACCGCCACTGGCCCATCAGAGCGTTCAGATCTACCCCCTCGTCCCGGCCCTGACTGCGCTTCACTAGGTGACCACAGGCCACAGCCTGTAGTCATGACAGCTACTAACAGCCACCCAAAAAAGGTAAGTTGCTGGCCGTATCTAATTATTTGCACTCGAAAACCATTCCTGGATCTGAAATAAACCAAAGCCGACGATCCTCAATAGCTTTCCGCCCCTAGGAAAGCATAGATAACCCATTGATTTTGTCGTTCTTAAGACAGATTTACAGGCAATCACTGTAGACTACCTTGATCATTCTAGCTAGTACGGTTTTACCAATCTCTATACAGCGAGACACTGATTTATGCAGCGAGGCAGTGATTGAACATCCGTTCAGATGTTTAGAACGTTTAGAGAATTTTAGAGAGTTTAGACGACTTCTAAGGCGGCTACAATGCCAAAGATAATAAACAAAATGCCGCCCATACTCACCAATAGGCGTTCTGACAAGCGGCCAACTAATAATTTGCCGCAGACCACTGCGATCGCCGCACAAATAGCATGGCCTAAAGTAGCGCCTACTACCACGCCCACAGGATGATTGGCAGCCGCTAGGGTAATGGTTGCTAGCTGCGTGCGATCGCCCCACTCCCCTATAAACGTCAGCGTAAACGCTTCAATCACCACCGCCCTCACTGACCAAACCGCGATTCCTTGTTCTTTTTTCTCGACTGCTTTTTGGGCCTCCGCCTGTTCATCGGCTAAGCTATGATTTCCAAGCCTCAGCGCATCGTACAGTAGCTTCAGGCCAAAGCCGATAAACAGCGCTGCCGCAACGGCTTTAACATACACCTGCGGAAAAATCGATGCAACTTGGCCAATTAACACGGATAAAACGGTCATCGTAAACAGCGCCGCAGTCGCGCCGACAAAAACCCAGCGCCGGGGATGACGCATTGCCAAAATAGCGGCAATAAAGAATGTTTTATCGCCTAACTCTGAAAGCGTAATCAGCATTAATCCGGCGGTAAAACCCGTCAGTAGGCTCATATTCTCTTCTCGTTTTTTCTCGTTATAGAATCTCCTGAAAGGCTAAGGTCTGAGCGGGCCACGACGGCTGTCCAGCATCAGCGATCGCATCTGTGAGCGCACGGCATTGATGTAGCGCTCATCTTGCAGCTTACTTTCTGGCAAATCGCCTGCCTGCACCGCTGCCATCACCAAGTCTCGCGGACGAATGCGGCCAGATGTATAGTCTTGCTGTAACCGCAGATAACTAGGAATACCCTGCTCTACCAGTGCGCCTTCATAGGCCATATTGACTAGCTGAAAAGGGTTGGGCTGAAACTCACCAGCAGCTAGGGCCGGAGTGATCGCAGCAGGAACAGTCGGGAGCAACTGCGCGATTCCCCCAGGAAAAACAAAACCGAACGCAGACAATAACCCAACGGCTAAAAAACGTTTCATTATTCAATGCCTGAGGTGAACCCCGCAAAAATTAATACTACCTTTTAGGGCAGATACTTTAAAAAAGAAAATTGCTATCAGCGTTTTCTCGCCCGATTCACTTTTCTTTCACTTTTCTTTCACTTTTCTTTTAATGTCGAGATACTTGGCAATCCGAAAAAAGATTATTTATCGGCGGATTTGAGATCCGCAGGGAGGGGCGATCGCACCGAAAGATACAGCAAAATTCCCAATAGCGGTACCAGTGCGCCCACCCAGAAAAGCGCCGCATTACCCATTTGCCAATTCATCTGGCGCTTAGCCATATCATCTTGCAACAGCGGTGCAACCACTGCGCACAGAAGGCAAAAGTCTAAGCCCATGACATGGATAAAGCGACTGGTTTGCCACTGCACCACAAAATCACGCCAATTAGCCCCTAAACTGCCCTGACTCAGGCCATAGCTCAGTAGCCCTAACGTTGCTAACAGCAGCACTCGTCCCGTCCAAGGTGAATCTAGAACTTTAATCAGCCTGCTTTTAGTCGCTGTGAAAGCGCGATTGCGCTGGCGTAAAGTCAAGTAAGGCAATAGAGCAAACGCACCGACTCCAAAAGCGGCGCTGACAAAGGGCCAAGCCGGAACTTTTTGGCCGACACCATCGATCAAAGCAAGGCAGGCATAGATCATGGGCCAAATGCCCATCAAATTAAATAGGGTGACAATGAACGGGTTAATGCCTTGCCACTGGCCAGAAGAGAGCCGAATGATGAGATCTAAAGTTTCTGATGAGGAAGCTGCATTTGGCGCAAAGCTGAAGGCGTAAAGGCTAAACGCTAGCCATAGCATAAAAAAAAGCCAGGATGAAGGATTTAAAGCAGCGTCAGAAAAAGAGCCAGAAAAAAGATCAGAAGCGGTGCGTACAGCCTTATTTTTTTCAGTCATAGTCAAGCACAGAAAATTTGTTGACGGATTTGTTTAATGAGAGCGTATTTGAACGTTTGCGCTGAATCTTAAAGTTTTTCATGGCTATGTAACTAAGCCGAAGCATTTAACTATGAGACTACATCTGTAGATTACCTTAAGAATTGGACAAGCTCAGGTACATGGATTATGCAATCACAGCTATCACAACATGTCCTTAGCCTTTATGAAAAGGGCCATCGAGATTTTAGCGGACTGCGCCTAGCGGGGGCTGATTTCAGCGGTCAAATCTTGGTCGGGGTCAATTTCTCAGGCAGTGATTTTACCGGGGCGACCTTGAGCCGAGCTTTTTTGACAAAGGTAGACTTTACCGGGGCGAATTTAAGTCGGTCAAATTTGATGTTTGCCAAGCTGAGCGGCTGTACTTTGGTGCGCGCCCAGCTCACGAGAGCTAATTTGCAGGGCGCTTTTGGCGTCAGCGCTGATTTTACTCAAGCGAACGTGAGGGAGGCTCAGATGGCCTACGTCAACTTGCGCTCAACGCAATTGGCAGGGGCTAACTTCAGCGGTGCGAACTTAACCGGCTCAAATATGCGCAATGCTCAAATGTCGGGGGCTAACTTTGGCTGGGCCAACCTCAGCTGTGTCCGGCTGATCGGAGGAGACATTAGCGGCTGCAATTTTAGCCGGGCTAGGTTTGATCAAGCGTTGCTGAATGGCCTGCACTTTGATGATATGGATCTCAATGGGGTGAGCTTTCAATCCGCTCGATTAAAAGGGGCTAGCTTTAGCCGAGCAGATTTGACGGCTGCTAGCTTTGAGGCTGCTAGCTTACAGAATAGTGATTTTCAAGATGCTCAGCTCACAGGCGCTAATTTTGATCGAGCGCGGCTACATCGGGTGCGGTTTATGCGGGCAGATTTGCGCCGAATAGATCTGACGCAGGTGGACTGGTTGGATGCTGATTTGAGGGGTACTTGCTTGAGTCAGGTCAATGCTTCGGCCAACGTTTCCGCATGACGAGCGATCGCGCCATCTGGGCTGTCGTGTTGACCACGGTGGGTTCTGAAGCTGAAGCCGAGGCAATTTCCACAGCGGTCATAGAAGCTAACCTTGCAGCCTGTGTCAGTATGTTTGCGATTAAATCGGTGTATCGGTGGCAAGGGGTGGTGCAGCGCGAGGTGGAGTGGCAGCTAGTGATCAAAACGCGGCTGGAGCGCTTTGAGGCGCTGTCGGCGCTGGTGCGATCGCTGCACAGCTATGACACACCCGAACTGATTGCCCTGCCGATTATTGAAGGTTCAGCGGATTATCTAAGCTGGCTGGGCCAGCAGGTGCATTAAAACCAGTCCATCAGATCATCGGCTCTTTACATCAAACCCATACTTTAATACAGACATCTTAAAATTTTTCGGCAGCAAGGGTCTCGACATCGTACTGATAGCGTTGGCTGTAGTCAGTGATGCCATAGAGGTTAAAAGAAATAGTCGGTTCATCGCCAATGGGCTCGACACGGTGCACCGCGTGGCTAGTAAAGCCAATAATGTCACCGGGCTCTAGCCGTTGCTCACCGGCTAAGGCAATGGCCGTCGGATCGTTGGGTGCCTGCCGCCAAAAGGTGTTTTTCTCCTGTCCGCCGATCAGGGCGACGATGCCCCAGGTGGCGTGGTTGTGGATAGTAGAGGCGCTGCCCGGTGCCCAGACGACCATTTGCACGGTGATCGGGTATTTGTACTCTCGGTAGAGAAATTTGACTGACCAGCCGGTTTTCTCAGACGGGGGTTCATGCTCCATTTGCAGCCAGTAGGAGCTAATCAGTAGCTTGCGCACGAGCGGAATAATGGCCTGTACGCGGCGGGCGTCATCGGGTTCGACTTCTAGAATATCTTCTAGTTCGGTAAGGAAGCGGTAGAGCCGGTAAGTACGCTCAGGGGGCTCGTTGTCAACGGTGCCAAATGATTGGCAGGTGCCGTCGTCGGTGACTAGCCAGTTGGAGTTGGGCATAGCAAAATTAGTGAGCCAAAATCAAAGGCGTAAACTCAGGGGTCAGAATTAGGTGAGCTAGAGGAGTCGGTCGTGTTGCAGGTTTCTTAGTTTATCGCGTTAACTACGCGCTATTTGCATGGCGATTTGCTGTACGTCCCAGTATCTCAGATGACTCACCGGGTTAGCCTACTGCATTCTACACCTATCGCTTTTGGTCGGTTTACAAGCCTTTTGCAGCCGTTTATTATATTAAGATATGTTAAAAGTAGATCCGTGATTACATGGGTAATAGAGTTCGCTTATCTTTGACCTAATACCGTTGAGCCCACTTGAAGTTTCTCGCTGGATGCTGTTTTCCATGGGCGTTCGCATCCGGCTGCATCACGCAGAGCGGCTGCCGCGATCGCCTTTTTTGATGATTGCCAATCACCGCAGCTTTTTGGATGCGCCTTTACTCATTGCCGCTGCCGCCCAACCCGTGCATTTTGCCTGCCATCACTACATGGCCCAGGTGCCGATTATGCGCGATGTGATCGATGCGTTGGGCTGCTTCCCTCTAGATGAACCCGATCAGCGAGGGCGCACTTTTTTTAAGCAGGGGACAAGTTTTTTGCGATCGCAAGAATCCATTGGCGTTTTTCCAGAAGGCACAGGTCCTATGATTGATGTGCCGCCACCCGCCCAAGTTGGCGCGTTTCATCGGGGCTTTGCTCACCTTGCGCTCAGAGTCCCTTTGGCCAATTTTCAGATTGTGCCAGCAGCGATTTTAGCGATTGAAGAAAAGCAGCAGAAGACCATTCCCTTTAAATTGTTGAGCTTGTTCGATCCCAGTGAACCTTTATTCAATCAGTCAGGTCAGCATCCGGCAGTGATTTATCAGCGGGTGGTTGTGGCCATTGGTGAGCCAGTGCCGATGACTGATTTGCTGCGTCAGGGCTATCGTGGTAAGAGCGCGAGTCAGGTGGCAGCAGATCTGAGCGATCGCTGCCACGACGAGATTCAATCTTTACTTCAAATGGGGTGCTATTGACTTGACTATGACCGCGCCTATGTCTGTCGCTAGCAGTGCTGTTCGTCTATTGATACCGAGGCCCGAGCGACCTAGCCAGCCGCTATTTATCTTTTTGCCTGGAATGGATGGCTCCGGCACCCTACTACGCTCCCAGCTAGATCGCCTCGTGCCTTGGTTTGACGTACGCTGCGTAGCTATCTCTAACCAAGACAACACCGATTGGGAGTCGCTAGCTCGGCAGGTAAGCGCTTTAATCGAATCAGCGCTAGCCGCAGATAGCGCCAAAAACAGCGCTCACCAGAATCTGGCCAAAGGGGAGGCATCTCAAGGCCGTTGCCGCACTGTATATCTCTGTGGAGAGTCCTTTGGCGGCTGTTTAGCGATGCAGGTCCTCTCACTTTCACCACATTTGTTTGATCGAGTCATTTTAGTCAATCCAGCGTCTTCGTTTCGGCGATTGCCCTGGATGCAGCTCGGCTCTATGCTGACCCGGCAACTACCCGATCTGGCCTATCGTTACAGCGCTCGGGGCTTAGTACCGTTTTTGATTGAGGCAAATCGGGTGCCTAAGCGCGATCGAATAGCCCTCGAAAAAGCGATGGGCTCAGTCCCCGTCAAAACCGCCGCTTGGCGAATGCTGTTGCTTAGTCGCTTTGAGGCCGAACGCCTACCCCTAGAGCACCTGAGCCATCCCGTGTTGCTAATTGCTGGCCGTCAAGACAAGCTCTTGCCTTCTATCCGCGAAGCCCGCAGTCTACAGCATCGCTTTCCCAACGCCCATCTCACCGTTTTGCCCAACAGCGGCCACGCCTGCCTACTAGAGTGGGACGTCAATCTATCCAAAATTTTACGCCAGCATGGTTTCTTAGCGCCTTAAGAATTCTTCCCGTCTCTTCATCTCCCCTGCTACCCATTCCCCCCCTCTCCAAAATCCCCTATTATTTAAGTCAGATCCCTTACTCCCTGTACCCTCCCATGCCAAAGTCCATGCCAAAGTCTTTCGGCGGGTTGATTCAGCCCCTATTTAAAATCTTTTACCTTTTAAGCATCATGCTGCTGGTTCTTCCGATAACAGCGACGCCTGCTTTGGCGACGGGCCTGTACAGCATGCCGCAGACTGCGAGCAGTTGGGTGCTAGACGAAGCCGATCAGATCTCTCGGCTAAACCAAGGCAAAATCGAAAGTGAACTTAAGCAGCTAGCAGCGCAAACCGGCGATGAGGTGCGCTTTGTCACCATCCACCGACTAGATTACGGCGAAACGGCTCAGACCTTTGCCGACGAGCTGATGGAGCGCTGGTTTCCAACGTCTGAGGCGCAAGCGAATCAAACGGTGATTGTGCTGGATGATGTGACGAATAATATCGGCATCAGCGTCGGCGATCAGTCGGCCCAAGTGCTCACCGCTGACATTGCCGAAAGCCTTATCAGCGAAACGATGAAAGTGCCCCTACTGCGCGGCAATCAATACAATCAATCAGTTTTAAATGCAACAGATCGCCTAGTCGCGGTTATATCGGGTGAGCCTGACCCCGGCCCGCCGGAATACAACAACACAATAGATACTGACAGAAACTTTGCCACCGCAGAAGAAACTGAAGCGACTCGCGGATCTTCTACTGTTGTAGTGGTGGTGCTACTGATAGCAGCTACCGTTATTCCCATGGCGACCTACTATTGGTACCTATCAGCAGGCGGCTAATCTCTCTAAGTTCATCAGTTCATCTCGAAATTAGCCCGTCAGTCGTTGGAGTGATTTTGCATAATGCGCTTAGTAACCGTCGCTTCGGAGTCTATTGAGCCCGTTGAGGATGAGGTCTAGTCCAAATTCAAAATCATGAATGCCGTTGTAGCTACCATCCATAACAAGATGCGTAAGCTGATGAATATAGGGATATTGATCAGCCGGAAGCTGTGGCTCGAAGTGGGTTGCAGCCTCTGAATATTCTGTTTCCTCGAACGGAAAGTTGAGTTCTTGAAGCGTGAATCCGTATATGTGACTGTCGATGGCATTACAAGCATGGTCTGCCATCTCGAACGAAAACCCTGCTTCTCGAAGGCATCCTAGCGTCGAATCCACATAGCGCAACATCGCTGGTCCGATGTTTACCCGCGATACTAGCGGCATGGTTGCCCAGGGGTGACGCAACAGCACCTCATGGGCAGACATTGCTCGCTGGCGCATGGAAACTTGCCAGTCAGCGCCTACTTTAGGCACTTCAATTTCACTAACGACTCTATCGACAATGCCATCTATCAGATCGTCTCTGTTAGTCACATGGTTGTATAGCGACATGGCCTTAACGTCTAGCGACTGAGCAAGCTTGCGCATAGAAAGCGACTCAATTCCGTGCTCGTCGGCCAAACGCAGCGCTGCCGTCAGTACCCGCTCTCGGCTGAGGGGTATTCGAGGGCTTTGGCTGGCGCTAGGCTTATGGGTCATTGGGCTTTTTTCAGTCTCTATCGCAACGTGCAGCTTATTATAAAGGCTTTTTACTCACGCCTTATTGCCTCAGACTTACGCCGTATGTTAAACTTACGGTGTAAGTCTGAGGGTGGACGGATCGGGCTATGAAGGCAATTGTTCAGACTGAATATGGTTCGCCAGATGTACTAAAGCTGGCGGACGTTGATCGGCCGGTTATGCCAGATGATGGCGTGCTAGTGCGGGTGCGGGCAGCGTCTGTGAATGCAGGAGACTGGCACTTGATGCGGGGAAGTCCGTTTCTGGCTCGTCTGATGTTTGGCGGACTGTGGAAGCCGAAAATTAAAATTCTAGGGTTTGATGTGGCTGGCATAGTCGAAGCCGTTGGCGAAAAGGTTACGGGCTTGCAAGTGGGTAGTGAGGTTTTTGGCGATCTTTCTGAGTGCGGATTTGGAGCCTTTGCTGAGTATGTCTGTGCGAGTGCCGATGCGTTTATTTTAAAGCCTGCTCAGCTCTCTTTTGAGGAAGCGGCAGCGGTGCCGGGAGCCGCTATTCCAGCCCTCCAAGCCCTTCGCGATATTGGGCAAGTGCAGCCAGGGCAAAAGGTGTTGGTCAATGGGGCTGCTGGCGGGGTAGGCTCGTTTGTAGTTCAAATTGCTAAGGCTTTTGGCGCTGAGGTGAGCGCTATCTGTAGTTCTCAAAAAATGGATAGGGTGAAAGCATTCGGCGCAGATCATGTGATTGATTACACAAAAACAGATGCTGCTAAGACGACGCAATTATACGATCTCATTATTGATGCGGCGGCGTATCGTTCAGTATTTGACTATCTGCCTGCACTGAAGCCCAAAGGCACCTATGTTTTGGTGGGTGGCGCGACTGCTCGTTTGTTTCAGGTGATGTTGTTGGGGCCTTTGATTTCAAAGATGAGCGATCGCACCATAAAATGCCTTGTATCAAAACCCAACCAAGCAGATCTAGCTACATTAAGAGAAATTATTGTAAACGGAAACATAGTTCCTCATATCGATCATTGCTACAGTCTAAACGAAGTCCCGGCAGCAATTCGTCGCCTTGAGCAGCGGCAAGTCGTGGGAAAAGTTGTGATTCGCATTTGATTTTCTTAAATTAGATAAAAAGGAGAATTGTGGTGTCCGTTCTTCGCTCTAGAAAAATATTTCAGTCGCCATCTCATCGGCTGATTGCGCGCTTATCGATTGCGCTATTGGGTGCTGCAATGCCCACAGCGGTGGCTTTACGCAGCATGGCCCAAACGGCTGCTGTGCCGTTAGTTGAGTTTAGCGATACTCAGGGCCACTGGGCGGCTGCTTGTATTGAGCGCATGGGCAGCAGCGACTATATGAAAGGGTATGGCAACCGTCAATTTTTGCCAAACAGTACGATCAGTCGAGCTGAATTTGCAGCGGTGATCATGACCGTTTACATCAATCTTCCCAAGATTCGTAATGCACCTGAATTTATCGATGTCCCGACCGGATTTTGGGCTAAAAATGCAATTAGTAAAGCCTACGAACGCGGGCTTTTGGACGGCTATCCCAATCGTCAATTTAAGCCCAATGATCCGATTTCTCGTGCTCAGGCTATCACTATTCTAGCGAACGCTGAAGGGCTGGAAAACCTGGTAGAGACAGAAGCTATTCTCAATCGGCTGTATGTTGATCAAGGAGAGATTTTGGACTACGCGAGGGGTGCGATCGCTGCCGCTACAGAACGAAAGCTCGTCGTCAATTATCCCATTGTCGAGGAGCTCAGACCCAACGATAGCATCGTCAGAGGAGACGTCGCTGCAATGCTGTGTCAGGCTATTACGTTTGGCATCGACTACCGCTATAACGTGCCCTATGAATATGTCGTGACAGTGGTGAATCGTTGGCGCGATCGCTTTGTCATGCCTGCTAGCGATTCGACGTTGGCATTTGATCGCGATGGGTTTGCCGTGAAAGTAGGAGACTATGAAGAAACGGGCATTGCCGGACGGGGCATGGTAGATCGCAATGGTCAGTGGGTCATTGAGCCGCGATTCGAGAGCCTTAACAGATTTTCTGACGGGCTAGCGATTGGTCGCACACCTGAAAATCCTCAGATATATGAGGTGATTGATCGGCAAGGGCAAACTGTTTTTTCGACTGAGCGCTATCTTGAAGACTTTTCTGAAGGACTAGCGGTCTTTATCGATGAAAATGGTTTGAAAGGCTTTGTCGATAAAACAGGAGAGGTTGTGATTCCGGCGCAGTTTTTTGATGCTGCGCCCTTTTCAGACGGCTTAGCACGGGTCTCTAGAATTGACAAACAGGGCTATGGCGGCGATCAGTACGGCTTTATTGACAAAACCGGCAAAGTGGTGATCCCCTTTCAGTACAAAGCGATTCAGGAGACTTTTAAGGAAGGGTTGATAGGTGCTCAATCGGAGGATTCACAGTTATGGGGCTATTTAGACAAGACAGAAGCGTGGGCAATTGCGCCACAATTTACCGCTGTACAGCCTTTTTCTGAAGGGCTAGCGGGCGCGACTAAAAGCCCAATAACAAGCCCAGTAACCAGCCCGACAACAAGGCCAATAACAGCAGAGCGATGGGGCTTTATTGACCGCACGGGCGCGTTTGTGATTGCACCCCAGTACTTCGCACCCGATCTCGTTTATGACGAAGCGTCTGGAGCCTTTTTCAAGCAGAACGCGGTGCTGCCGTTTAGCGAGGGGTTTGCATCAGTAAGACTAGGATCTGCTGTCGGATTAATTGATCGCAGCGGTCAATGGCGAATCAGCCCTACAGATTTCGAGGGTCTAATTACTGAGATGGGTATGGTTCAGGGCGGAATCGTGAACGTGCAGATAGGGGGCGATGGGGCATACGTGAGGGTTGCGCAGCCTTAATCGGCAGGTTGGCTGAAGATTGTAATGATATTTTTGTGTTTTGTTTTATCTGATAAAACCAGCCGCTGGCTCAATACCTTTGCGGTGATTCTAACAACTCTTTTTGTCATTGGCGGCGGCAGTGCGATCTATAGCGTTTCTCACTTGGCTAGAGTACAAAGATCTTTGTGAAACCGTTGCGGTGCAACAGGCCAAGTGAGTCGCGGCGTACGAATGCATCCGCACGCCGCTATATGCCTACGTTTTCTTTGCAGCTGTTGAGATTATCTGTTGTATGTTAGTTATCAGGTGGTTCGTCTTGAAAAGGCTGGGCAGCAGCGATCGCACCACCAGTATCATTGAGCTAACCTAAAGCCAACCTACTGGAGCGAGTGCCGTATTGTTTTGTAATCCTTTCTTAAATCTCTGCTCAACTACAGCATTCGACCAGAGGCTGAGCGGCTCAAATACTGGCCCATACCCGTTTCCCCTAGCCACTGCTCACCATCGACAATCAGCTGTCCGCGCAAGAACACTTTTGTGACTTTGCCCTGTACCTGACGGCCTTCAAACAGAGAATAGTCCACTGTGGAGTGATGGGTGCTAGCGCTGAGTGTATGCTGTTTGTGTGGATCGAACAGCACAATATCGGCATCGCTACCAACGGCGATCGCCCCTTTTTGGGGAAAGAGACCAAACATTTTGGCAGGCGCTGTGGCGGTAAGCTGCACAAAGCGATTGAGGTTAATTTTACCGGCGCGAACGCCGCCGTCATAGAGCAGTTCTAAGCGTAGCTCTACTCCTGGTGCGCCGTTGGGAATTTGGTTGAAGTTGTTTTCGCCAAAGCGCTTGGATTTGAGTAAGCCCATGGGATTCTCGTTGAAGCAAAAGGGACAGTGATCGGTGGCGACAATCTGCAAGTCGTCGAACTGTAGCCCTCGCCACAGCTCATGCTGACAGTGGTGATCTCTGAGCGGCGGCGTCATCACATATTTAGCGCTTTCAAACCCCGGTCGGTCGTATTCTGACTGGTCTAAAAAGAGGTAGTGCGGGCAGGTTTCCGCAAAGGCATGAATGCCGCGATCGCGCGCTTCCACCACAGCTTCCAACGCTTCTTTGGCTGAAAGGTGCACAATGTACACGGGCACTTCTGCAAGTTCCGCAATCCGAATGACTCGATGTGTGGCTTCTCCCTCCATCAGCCGAGGTCGGGTGAGCTGATGAAACTTAGGCGATGTATTGCCTGCCGCTAACGCTTCTTCAATAAGCGCCTGAATGACGATGCCATTTTCGGCATGAACATTTACCATGCCGCCCTGATCGCCAACTTTGCGCATAATTTTATAAATCGCGGCATCATCGACCATCATCACGCCGGGATAGGCCATGTACAATTTAAAGCTAGAGACTCCTTCGTTATGGATCAAGTCAGGTAGTTCAGAAATCGCGTCATCGTTGGCATCGGTCAAAATCACATGGAAGCCGTAATCTACACAGCACTGCGGTGCGGCTGCGGCCAATCGCCTATCGAGCGCAGCTTTGGGGCTTTCTCCTCGAAACTGCTGGGCGAAGTCGATGATGGTTGTGGTGCCACCAAAGGCCGCTGATTTTGTCCCACTCTCAAAGCTATCGCAGGTATACACGTCGTTGCCCATCGGGGTTTCCATATGCACATGCACATCGACGCCCCCCGGCATCACTAACAGATCAGTGGCGTCGTGAATTTCAGCATTTTCGACGGCTAGGGTGTCTGATAGGCTGCGAGCGATCGCCTCTATTTTCCCGTGCTGAATCAAAATATCCGCTACATAATCATCGACGGCGGTGACAATCCGCCCGCCTTTAATCAACGTCTTGCTCATGAATTAGCCCCTTGCTCCAATCCGCACCTGATCTGAGTGCAAAACTACATCTATATTCTGTTGCGCTTTCTGTCACCTCTCCTGTTGGCCTTTCTGTTGCGCCTTGTAGACTGCCCAGCCACCAATATCGGAGATATCGGGCCAGCCATCGGCTTCAATTAGCGCCTTGGGATAGAGCATTGCGATCGCACTTTTTCCATCCGCAAGCGTCACGTCTGCCGGATACATATCCGGCGGCTCAGTCGAAACAAGATAGTCGTATTGGGCTGTGGTGAGCGCGTAAATCTCACCTGGAATGGAAACGCCACCCGTTTCAACTTCGTAAATGCCAGGGTGCCAGCCGTCTTTAACGGCATGTAGGCGGTACTTAGGCGCGGTTTGGGCTTCTCCTAAAAAGGTTGCAGACTGTAAGTTTTGATGATCAGGCTGACCGCGGAGCGCGGATCCGCAAATGAAAACATGCTTAGTGTCGGGCATGGGAGATTACCTTGTGTAGCGGATAGAGATATAGCGAATAGCGACAGGCTATCC
>JBGTNW010000090.1:0-19728 GCA_041742865.1 Phormidesmis sp. | reverse complement strand
TGATAGATCTCGCTAACAGCGCCGATCAGATGCTCGAAGACGGTCTGCTCGAAACCAAAGACGTCAATCGCTTCAGCAAACGCGCCTTTATCGAAACCGCCCATGCCTCGCCAGAAGTTCAGCAAATTGTCACCGAAGCTGCCCGCCGAGGCGATCAGATCACCCGCAAGGAAGTCAAAACGCTCTCCGATGACTGGACGGCGATTAACTCCACCCTAATTCCTGAATCAGTGCGATCAAAAGCCGCCGATAATACCATTCCGGCCCGCTACGTGACGCCGCTGGTAAAAGAAATGGAGAAGCTGCCGCCCGCCCACCAACAAACCTTAAGAAACGAAGTCGATGAAAATCCTGACGTCGAAACCCTCAAGCAGGTGACCGCCGAGGCCAAGTACCTTTCGCGCTACATCGAAGCGGCTAGTCAGGTGCAGTCGCTCGATGCCGCTCAAGTCAATTTAGAGCTAGCGCTCGATGAAGCCCTACGAGTCGGTTGCTTGAATTCTGCTGCCGATCTGGTCAATCAGGCCACGCAGCTAGAGCAGGCTGCTGTAAAGCTATATACCGCTTGGAAACGAATGAATAAGCTTTCTGATCGGGTCTATGTCGATAGCGGTGAGAGTACCCCGCACTTGCGATCGCTCCTTCAGGCACTCGGCCCCTTGTGCAGCGATCTAATAGAAGTCCAGCTTGGCGATGTCGATAGCGCCACCAGTCGGCGAATCCGTCTAAAAATGCTTCCCGACGAAGCCGCCGTCGATATCATTGCCGAAACGATTCCCGAGGCCAGTACCTTCTAACAACTGGCTTATGTAGATGGGCTTCAGACTGACTTTAGACTGACGGCAACCCAGCCGATAAGATTTATCGATTGATTAGGTCTTAATTGATTTAGCCCTCTGGGATTTGGTTAGTTAGGTTCACCTTTGTCAGTATTGAGTCTGATACGCTATAAGGAAAGATGAATCAGTGAAAGCTATCAAGAATCCGCTAAAAGTACCGAGCAAAATACGGCGCTGAAGAGTGCGCCTTTGTGAAGATGCGCTGAACCCGTAAAACTAGGATCTTGATTAAATTATCTCATTCACCACCACCCAGGATGAACCCAACTATGCCAACCCTTGAAGCCATCGCAGCGATAGACTTTCACAGTGAAACCTACAAAGACGCTTACAGCCGTATTAATGCGATTGTCATTGAGGGTGAACTTGAAGCTCACGGCAACTATCAGCAGTTAGCCGAGCATCTCAGCGAACATGCCAACGAGCTGATCCAGCTAGCTCGAATGGAAAACCGACACATGAAAGGGTTTCAAGCCTGCGGCAAAAACCTGAACGTAACGCCTGACATGCCGTTTGCCAAAGAATTCTTTGCTCAGCTGCACCATAATTTTCAAACGGCACTCGCTGAGGGCAATATTGTGACTTGCCTGCTGATTCAGTCATTGATTATTGAGACGTTTGCAATCGCTGCCTACAACATCTATATTCCCGTCGCCGACGACTTCGCTCGCAAGATCACCGAAGGCGTTGTCAAAGACGAATATCTGCACCTCAACTTTGGCGAACAATGGCTCAAGGCCAACTTTGAAACAGCTAAAGCCGAGCTCGAAACGGCAAACCGAGCCAACCTGCCTCTCGTGTGGAGAATGCTTAACGAAGTCGAAGCCGATGCTGCCGTCCTCGGTATGGAAAAAGATGCTCTTGTCGAAGACTTCATGATCACCTATGGTGAAGCCCTCTCTAACATTGGCTTTAGTCCTCGTGATGTGATGCGGCTTTCCGCTCAAGGACTCGCTAGCGCTACCTAATCAGGATCTCTTATTTGGATCTAGCGACCTCTCTACTGCTCTACATCTGCTATTTCAGCGAAGCGAGGTCGCGGTTGCTATTTGGCGTTTGACAGATAACCTAGTCTAATGGACTGCGGATGAATTCGTGGCCCATAAATTAATCGTACAAAGTCATTGGAGTCCCTATTTAACCCTTTCCCCGCACAAGGTCAGGTCAAAATGGGAGGGATAAAGCCAAGTCGATTCGGTAGCTAGTGCTATTTTCGTATCCCGTTTCTGTTGGCGTGCAAAACGTCAATCAACCTGAATGTTTGGTTTAATCGGTCACCTCACCAGCTTAGAGCATGCCAAATCTGTCGCAAAAGATTTGGGCTACCCAGAATACGCAGACCAAGGCTTAGACTTTTGGTGCAGCGCTCCGCCACAGATTGTCGATCACTTCAAAGTAGTCAGCGCCACCGGCCAAATCATTGAAGGCAAATATGTCGAATCTTGCTTTTTGCCAGAAATGCTAGCCAACCGCCGCATCAAAGCCGCCACTCGCAAAATTCTTAATGCGATGGCCCATGCCCAAAAAAACGGCATTCATATTACGGCTCTAGGCGGATTTTCCTCGATTATTTTTGAAAACTTCAAGCTTGATCAAATCAAGCGCGTGCGCAATCTGGATCTAGATTTTAAAAAGTTTACAACTGGCAATACGCATACGGCTTACATCATTTGTAAGCAGGTCGAAGCCGCCGCGCCTAAGTATGGCATTGATCTTTCTCAAGCAACCGTAGCGGTTTGTGGGGCAACCGGTGATATTGGCAGCGCGGTCTGCCGTTGGCTCAAGGCCCGCACCGGGGTCAAAGAGCTACTGCTAGTTGCTCGTAATCAAGAGCGGCTAGATAACTTGCGCACAGAGCTAGATTTTGGTCGAGTGCTGCCAATGGATGAAGCCTTACCTCTAGCCGATGTGGTGGTGTGGGTCGCAAGTTTGCCCAAAGGGCTCGATGTCGATGTGAATCAGCTCAAGCAACCCTGCCTCATGGTCGATGGCGGCTATCCCAAAAATATTGATGTCACCTTTAATCATCCGGGGGTTCATGTGCTTAAAGGCGGCATTGTCGAGCATTCGCTGGATATTGACTGGCACATTATGAATATTGTGAATATGGATGTGCCCGGCCGTCAGCTCTTTGCCTGCTTTGCCGAATCGATGTTGCTAGAGTTTGAAAAGCTGCATACCAATTTTTCTTGGGGTCGCAATCAAATTACCTTAGAGAAAATGGATTTAATCGGGGAAGCTTCGGTACGACATGGCTTTAGGCCGCTGCTGACATGAGAAAATTCTAGTGTTGAGATTTAATGTGCCGATGGTCGGTTAGATAGGCTCACCTAATCAGCCATAGGCTAATCTAGATCTAATCCCTACTGAGCTTTGTATCCCCTATGGCAACGACTGAACGGAAGCCAATTTTGCTGGATTTTGAGAAGCCTTTGGCTGAGCTAGAGGCCCGAATCATGCAAATTCGTGAATTGGCTGAAGATAATGATGTCGATGTTTCTGATCAGATTTATCAATTAGAGTCGCGGGCGCAACAGTTACGGCAGGAAATTTTTACTAGCTTGTCGCCTGCTCAGCGGATTCAGGTGGCGCGTCATCCACGTCGGCCTAGCACGCTGGACTACATTCAGGCGATTAGCGATGAGTGGATAGAGCTGCATGGCGATCGCCGCTCCGGTAAAGATGATTTAGCGCTTGTCGGTGGCATTGCCCGCTTTCAAGGTAGGCCGGTGATGATGATAGGCCATCAAAAAGGACGCGATACTAAAGATAACGTGGCCCGTAATTTTGGAATGCCAGTGCCGGGTGGCTATCGCAAGGCGATGCGGCTGATGGAACATGCAAATCGGTTTGGGATGCCGATTATGACCTTTATTGACACGCCGGGAGCTTGGCCAGGGTTTGAAGCGGAAGAAATGGGCCAAGGCGAAGCCATTGCCTACAACCTTAGAGAAATGTTTCGTCTGGATGTGCCGATCATTTGTACTGTCATTGGCGAAGGGGGATCGGGCGGCGCGCTTGGCATTGGAGTGGGCGATCGCCTGATGATGTTTGAGCATTCCGTCTATTACGTCGCTAGCCCCGAAGCCTGCGCCAGCATTTTGTGGAAAGATGCTAGCCGCGCCGCGCAAGCCGCAGAAGCGCTCAAAGTCACCGCTTGGGATTTAAAAAATCTAGGCATTTTAGATCAGCTCTTACCCGAACCGATTGGCGGGGCTCACGCGGCCCCGATTGAGGCCGCTGATACGCTCCAGCAGGCCCTAGCGCAAAACCTGAATGTATTGCTAGAGCTGAGCCCGGAACAGCGGCTGGAGCAGCGCTATCACAAGTTTCGCCAAATTGGAGCTTTTTCGGGGTGATGGCGCTGATTACCGGGGCAAGTTCTGGGATTGGCCGAACAACCGCCATCGAATTTGCGAAAGCTGGCTTTGACTTGGCGCTAGTGGCTAGATCGACCGCTCAGCTAACTGATTTGGCTCAATCGCTAAACGCCTTAGGAATCACCGCACAAGGGTTTACGATTGATTTATCTGACGTGGTGCAGGTGCGCGCAAAAATCGCTGAAATCAAGGCTCATGTTGGCCCGATTGATGTACTGATTAACAATGCGGGCATGGGCTACACCGGCAGCTTGGTAGAAATGCCGCTAATCGACTGGCAACAGCTAATGGCCCTAAATGTGACGAGTGTGTTGCAAGTCGTGCAGGCAGTTTTGCCGGGAATGCGGCAGCAAGGCAGCGGGGTCATTATCAATGTGGCTTCGATTGCCGCACAGCAATCGTTTGTAAATTGGGGCGCTTATGGGGTGAGTAAGGCGGCGCTAGGGGCATTGGGAGAGGCGATCGCCACTGAAGAATCAGCCCACGGCATTCGCGTCGTCACGCTTTTTCTGGGCGCGGTAGATACGCCGCTTTGGGATAGCGCCACCGTGCAGGCCACGCTAGATCGCACCGCCATGCTCTCGTGCCAGACCGTTGCTCAAACCATTTTGCACACTGCTCTTTTGCCACCGAGTGCCGTAATTTCTCAACTGACGCTCACGCCTAGCCAAGGCGCGTTAAGTTAATCACCTATCGGTTGATCACCTATTTAAATCATTGATTTTTGGAACCCCTTTTTTATGACTATTTCGGACGGGACTGCAAACAGCACCGCAGCTAGTAGAGCAGACTTGAAAAATGGCCGCAGTGACGGCCTAAGTGACAGCATGTTAAGTCCTAACCAAAAGCCCAAAAGCCGCCCTGATCGCCAAACTAAGCACGGTCAAACAATTCTGCCTCAGCCATCCACTATCGATCCGACTCAAGACAATGGCCCCATGATGGAAGCTGTACGGACAATGCTACTTTCTGTCGGCGAAGATCCTGAGCGCGAAGGGCTGCTCAAAACGCCTCACCGGGTGGCTGAAGCTATGCGCTTTTTGACCCAAGGCTATTCACAATCGCTCGAAACTATCGTCAACGATGCCATTTTTGATGAAGGCCATAATGAAATGGTGCTGGTGCGCGATATTAATTTCTTTAGTTTGTGTGAGCATCATATGCTGCCGTTTATGGGCCGTGCCCATGTGGCGTATATCCCTAATCAGCGGGTAGTGGGCCTCAGCAAACTGGCTCGAATTGTAGAAATGTACGCCCGCCGGTTACAGGTGCAAGAGCGGCTCAATCGTCAGATTGCCGAGGCTGTGCAGGAGATATTAGATCCGCTCGGCGTGGCGGTGGTGATGGAGGCCAGTCATATGTGTATGGCAATGCGCGGCGTCCAAAAGCCCGGATCTTGGACGGTGACGAGCGCAATGGTGGGTGTTTTTGATGAAGATGCCAAAACCCGAGAAGAATTTTTAAGCTTGATTCGCCATCAGCCAGGGTTTGCGAATTATTGAATCTTTAGAGAGATTGAAGCGATCGCGCTACTGAATCAATATGATCAATACGGCTAGGCTGAGCCGGATAAATCTACCCAACGAGTTACTCAGCTCTCTGGATTCAGCTATTCCTTTTTTGGAAAACCAGCGATAAAGTTGGGAATGTCAGCTTGCTTTTTATGTGAACTCTCGTTATGGCAACCTCCGCACCGGTCAGTTCTAATCTCTCGAATACGCAAGATGAGAATAGCGAAACGTCTTTTGTCACTAGCTATGTAGACGTGATTGAAACCGTCATTTCTAGCCTAGAGCAAGAGGGCAGCGCAATGGTCAACCACTCTGAGGATGGCTACCTCTGGAGATTTCGCTATGGCACGGTAGAGGTGTATGTGCAGCTTTCGGGCGAAACCGATGACGATATGCTGACCACTTGGTCGCCTGTCCATAAGCTACCAGTGCAAAACGAAGCCGCGATGATGCGTCGTCTGCTAGAGCTGAACTGCGGCAGTACGTTTGAAGCCTGCTTTGGTCTGCTCGATCAGCGAGTCGTGGTGTTTTCTACGCGCACGCTCAAAGATATCAGCGCCAGCGAAATTTCTCGGCTGATGACCATTGTGGCCTCTATTGCGGATGAAAATGACGAAGTGCTGCTAAAAGATTATCCGGCAGCTTAGTTCAATTTACCTAGCCGATTATTAACCGATGGGACGAAGAACCGCTGCCTGCCGAGACTGCCTACGATGCTTCCGACAATAGCTAAGCCTTGGCGACTTATTCCATTTTTTGAGGGCACGGGCGCTGAGCAAATGGCGATTGATCGCTGGTTGCTCGATCAGCACATGAAAGGATTGCAGCCGTCGAGTTTGCGGTTTTACACTTGGCGATCGCCCACCCTCTCACTCGGCTACCATCAGCGTCAAATCCCGGCTCACTGGCACAGCCTGCAATGGCAAGGCCAACCCGTTGAAATTGTCCGCAGACCTACTGGCGGACGCGCAGTCTTGCACCAGGGCGATTTGACCTATGCGCTAGTCACGTCTGAGCTAAAAGGATCGCGCCGCGCCCTCTATCAGCACCTCTGCCAGTTTTTGATTGAGGGCTGGCAGCGCTTAGGCGTCGAGCTTGCCTTTGGCGCATCTAAACGAGGCTACATTCACAATCCGAGCTGCTTTGGTACGGCTACAGCGGCTGATTTGGTAATGGCTGATGGCTACAAACTCATCGGCAGCGCTCAAGCCTATCGCAATGGCTGTATCCTTCAGCATGGCTCTATTCGATTGCAACCCGATAGAAATCTATTCAAGGCAGTCTTTGGCGAACCCATATTGCCGCCCAATTTACCCAACGCTTTGCACTCAGCCGATAACTTTGAGCGCATTATTCAAGCGCTGACTCAAGCGGCTAGTGAGTGCTTTGAAGTGAAATTTGAAGAGCAGCCGCCGGTATCTTTTTCGACAGTCTGCTGAAACAGTCTGCTGATGACGGCTTGCCCAACCGTTAGGCTTGTTCGATAGATTGAGCGGCGATCGCGCCCAACTGCAACCCAGCTGGGTAGGCCCCTTCTTCTTTAATGCGCTGAATCATTGTCTCTGGAATCACAAAATTGAGCTGCTTGGCTACTGCCCGCACAATTTCACCGCGATCTAGGGTGCCTGCAACCGCGTCTGCTGGCGTGAGTACAGTGAGCTGATTAAGTTGCTGCGCTTCCATGAGCTGAATGGCCTCAGTCAGCGGGGTCGATTCGACAACGTGAGGAATATCCAATAAAGGGCGAGCAATACTGCTCAAGGGGCGATGATTCCATTCGCTGCGCTCTACCTGCGTGAGATCTTCCAATGAAACGCGGCCCCGATAGCGTCCGTCTGAGGAGGCAAAATATACCGGGTCCGTTTTTTTGTCTTGGAGAAGGCACTCATTTGCAAATTGCTGCAAAGGCATAGTGGCATCAAGAACCCGAAAGTTGCGGGTAATCGCATCGCTAGCTTTAAGCTTCGAGAGCCCTTCTTGCAGATCGTTCATGCGGCTGTAGGTTTTGGCATTGCGCAAAATGAATAGACCGATTAGCGCGGGCCATAGCAACCCAAAGTCGCCCGTCAAGAAAAAGGCGATCAGGCTGAGGGCGATCGCCCCGCCTCCAAACACCTGCCCAGATTTTGCCGCCCAGCGCACCCCTTTAGCGCGGCTGTTGGTTGCTTTCCATACCGCCGCTTTAAAGATTTGGCCGCCGTCTAAAGGCAACCCTGGAATCAAGTTAAATAGAGCCAAAATGAGGTTAGTCGTGGCGACACTACCAATCACGCCACTGGCAATTGGGGGTAAATTGCCAAATCGATTCAAAGCGCCTAGGGCAAAAAAGAGCACAAAGCTAACGGCAGGGCCCGCTATTGCAACCTGAAACGCTTCGCCCGGTGTTTTAGATTCGCGCTCAATTGAGGCAATTCCACCAAATAAAAACAGCTTGATGGAGTTGACGGTAATTCCTTGCGATCTAGCGACCAAGCTATGTCCTAGCTCGTGGGCTAGCACCGAAGCAAACAGCAAGAGCGCCAGCAAAAAGCCAGCTGCATAGGCCCCCACTGGCCCGACAAGCCTTGCCCACTGCGGATCGCTGCCCTGCATAAAGGTGATCAGCAGCACCACGAAAAACCAGGAATTGTCGATAAATAGCGGAATATTAAACAGAGCGCCCACTCGCCAACCAGTTTGCATTAATAATCTCCTTCGGGGCCAATCGCCGCCTGCGGTTAAATGAATATAAGCCTATTGTACCGACTCCACCGATTCACCACCTTGCACCGGACTTATGGATAACCGGCTATGCTTTTAAGCGAATGGGCCAGCTCATCCCAAAACGGCGTGATCGCAATAGAGAAATAGAGAATTTTTAAGGATAGAAAATGCTTCAAGTGAAAATTTGTGGGATTACGACTGTGGAACAAGGAGAGGCGATCGCCACCCTCGGAGCCACTGCATTAGGCTACATCTGCGTCAGCAGTTCACCGCGCTACATCACCGCTGAACGCATCGCCCCTATTACTGCCACTGTCCGGAGCAAGTTCCCTGATGTTCATCACTTTGGCGTCTTTGCCAATGCACCTATTCATGAGATCGTGATCATTGCCCAAACCGCTGGACTTAACGTCATTCAGCTCCATGGCAACGAAACGCCAGCTACCTGTCAGCTCCTGCGTGACGCCTTGAGCTATGCCGAATTAGCCTCCGTTCAGCTCGTCAAAGCCCTCAGGATTAAGGGGGCTGAGGATCTAGACACCGCTTCCAGCTATGAACCCTACATCGACATGCTGCTACTCGATGCCTATCATCGCGACCAGTTAGGCGGCACTGGCTACACCTTAGACTGGCCAGCGCTCGTCTCCTTTTCGCCCAGTCGGCCTTGGTTACTGGCCGGTGGGCTAAATCCCGACAATGTTCTCACCGCTCTCACCCAACTGTCGCCCCATGGAATTGACCTCTCCAGCGGACTAGAAAGGTCACCGGGGGATAAGGACTTAATCAAAGTCCGTCAGTTGTTCGATCAGCTATCGCTTATCACAGAGTGAGTGTTTAAGACCTAAGCCTGCGTTTTAGTCCACGTTTTTAGTCCCCAGATGTCTGATTGACAGGCTTAAAGGCCACCCAGTATTTACTCATAAAGTGGTTGGCCGTCATAATATCAGTGAAGCCTGCATTTTCTAACCGAGCAACCAAATCGTCAGTGACGTAATGGCGGTAGTAGGGCTCATGGAAAATTGCTGGAAAGTTTTCCATCATCGGCTTAAATTCTGGCGTATCTATTTCCTGTACTGAGTCGCAAATAACAAAAACGCCGCCAGGCTTGGTGACTCGAAATGCTTCGTTGATCACCCGTTGACGAGCCTCAGCCGGCAGCTCATGGAAAAGAAACGTACTCGTGGTAGCTTCAAAAAACTCATCAATGAACGGCAGGCTCTCGCCATTGGCCTGCACTAGCTGAGCTGGAATGCCTTTAATATTGGCTAGGTTTTCGTGAGCCTTACGCAAATAAGCAGGCGAAAGATCCACACCGTACAGAGCGACCTTGGGCATGGCTTGATTAATGAGCCTGAGGCTATTGCCGGTCCCACAGGCAATATCAAGAACTTTCAGAGGCTGAGGGGTGTTACTCACAGCGGGTGTCATCGCGCTGAGATGCTGTTTTAGCGGCGCTAAAATTCGGCGACGCATGGGATCGGCAGTGCCGTTGAAAAGGACTTCTACCTGTAAGTCATATAAATTAGCGGAAGTATCGCTAAAATAGCCATCGGTTTGGTGGTGAAAGTTTTGAACGTAGTAGGCAGGGTAGCCCTCAGTTTCAATACCTGAGCTGAATTCCTGGTGGCGTCTGCCGTTAGCGCGCTCCCAAATGCCTGGAAGATCCAGGCACATTTCGGGGTAATAGCGAAAAAAGTCATCCCAGCGATTTTCAAATAGGGCTGATTTTGGGTATATACCATTTTCAGCATCTTGCCAATCGGCTTCTAGCAGCGCATCGATTCGCGTTTGGATGTTTTTAAGCATCTCTGGCGTGAGCGGATTGGGTTCGTTTCGCTCTTTGGGTGAGACCGTGTTCAAAATGCGAGTACTGAGAGTTTTGTGAGCAAAGCCGAAGACTTGTTTGCCCTGCTGAAGTGTCTGATAAGCGAGTTTGGTTAGGGTGTCGGGGGTAAGCGTTTCTGGCATGGGAAGGGTGAGCTAAGCGCAGTGAGTGTCAGTAAGTTTTTTTATTGTAAAAGAGTGTTACGAAAAATGTGGAGCCAAACGACTGCCCCAAAAGACATAAATACAAAAGCATTTAAACGTTAAAAGCCGCCTGTAAGCGGCGGCTTTTGACTGAGCATTTGCAAGTTTAGAATCGAGCTTAGATTTAGTTGCCGGGGCGTCGGCCAACCTTCAACTACTTTCAACCCACCTTAGGCAAATCCTTGGATCACCTTAGTCAAACCTACTTGATAAAGAGCATTTCTTCGTAGGTTGGCAGTGGCCAGAGATCGTCGGCAATTTCACCTTCAAGAGCGTCAGCGTCAGCGCGAACTTTGTCCATCATGTCGCGGATGGGGCCTGCGCAATACTGCATGTGCGCTTCGATGGACTCAAAATCGTGTTTGGCGATCGCTGCTTCCAACTCATTGGCCCCCTCCAGAAGGCTCTTAGCGAGAGCTGCGACCTTCTCAACCGGAGCTTTATCCATGTCGATGCCGATGTCACTCAGCGTCATGATAGTTCCGGCAGATTCACCCAAATGACGCATAGCCGCTGGGTAAATCAAAGTCTTTGCCATATCAGCAACCAGCTTAGCTTCGACCTCAATAAAGAGGAGATACTGCTCAGCGTAAACTTCAAACCGACTTTCTAGCTCAGTCGGTGAAAGCACGCCTGTGCTTTCAAATAGGGCTTTGATGCTCGGATCTTTTAGGTACGGCAGCGCATCAGCCGTCGTCGGAATATTTAGTAAACCGCGCTGTTCAACTGCTTCTGTATGCCATTCTTCCGAATAGCCATTGCCGCCAAACACAGCCGCGCCGTGCTTTTCCATAATCTCTTTGAGCACTGCCTGTGTTGCGTCGCCCACATCGCCGCCGTCGGAGAGCTTGACTTCAAGCTGATCGGCAATCCATCCCAGGGAATCGGCCATCATCGTATTGAGAGCAATCAACGGGCCAGACACCGATTGGCTAGAGCCTACTGCACGAAACTCGAAGCGGTTGCCGGTGAATGCAAAGGGAGAAGTACGGTTGCGATCGCCCGCATCTTTGGACAAAGGCGGTAGCACGTCTACACCCAAGTGCATCACACCCCTGTGGCTACAGCCGGTAAGCTTACCGGCTTTAATCTGATTAAAAATATCCTCTAGCTGACTGCCCAAATACACCGACATAATCGCTGGTGGCGCTTCGTTTGCGCCCAAGCGGTGGTCATTGCTAGCGGTGGCAATCACCGCCCGCATCAGCGGCCCATACAAGTGAACGCCTCGAATCACTGCCCCGCAGAATGCCAAGAACTGTAAATTTTCTTCTGGCGTATCACCTGGATCTAGCAAGTTGCCCTGAGTTGAGTTCCCAATCGACCAGTTTACGTGCTTACCAGAGCCATTAATGCCCGCAAACGGCTTTTCATGTAGCAGGCAAAGAAAGCCATGCTCTTTGGCGGTATCGCGCAACGTCGTCATCAGCTGCTGCTGATGGTCACTAGCCACGTTCGCAGATTCGTATACTGGCGCAATTTCAAACTGACCAGGGGCCACTTCGTTATGGCTGGTTTTGGCGGGAATACCTAGCTTATAGAGCTTTTCTTCCACATCGTGCATGTAAGCCTGTACCCGCGGAGGAATAGCCCCGAAATAGTGATCGTCAAACTGCTGACCTTTAGCAGGTGCTCGGCCAAACAGCGTGCGGCCCGCCATCAGCAGATCAGGTCGCGCACTAGCGAAGTTAGCATCGACCAAGAAATACTCTTGCTCAGCCCCACAGCTAGAGTTAACAGAAGACACCTCAGTGCTGCCCAGCATCTTCAGCAGTCGCTTGGCGGCTTTATCGACGACAGCAATAGAGCGCAGCAGGGGCGTTTTCTTATCGAGGGCTTCGCCTGTCCAAGAGACAAAAACAGTGGGAATACAGAGCGTTGCCCCATGCTCAGTTTCTAAGATATAAGCGGGGCTAGTTACGTCCCAGCCGGTGTAGCCACGCGCTTCAAAGGTGTCGCGAATGCCGCCGTTCGGGAAAGACGATCCATCCGGTTCACCTTGAATCAGTAGCTTGCCCGAAAATTCCGAAATGACACCGCCATCATTTTGAGGTGAAATAAAGCCATCGTGCTTTTCAGCCGTTAGGCCCGTGAGCGGGTAAAAAACGTGAGCATAAAATCTAGCCCCCATTGACATCGCCCAGTCGCGCATTGCGCCAGCGACCGCATCAGCAACGGCAGGATCGAGCTTTTCGCCCGTATGAATTGTCTTTTTGAGTGATTTAAAAGTGTCCTTAGGGAGGCTAGCCTGCATTTTACCCAGGCTAAAGACGTGCGAGGCCCAGATATCTTCTAGCTTTTGAGGGGTTTTAGATTCAATGGGCTGCTTGTTTGTAATCTCGTAAATTGCTTGAACGCGCGACTCGTTTCCAGTCATATCTCGTTACCTAAGTTTTTCTGACAGAGCCTAAGGAGGGCATTAATTACTGATCCTATGGATAGCGATTCATAGATTTTGTATAGACTTATACAAAATCTATGAATCCACTCACAATTCCGTTGAACTTGCTTTAGCAAATCCCCCCTTCTGTAGAGGCCATCCGCAAATTCTCAACGTAAGGCATTGCAGAACAATACTTAAGAATTGACGCTGCTTTCGCTCTCTATGAACGCTTTGGTAATTCTTGGGCAGTTCTTTAAGCCCTAGCCCCTTTACAAATGAGCTCGAATTGTAAATTTTTCCTTCGATAATCCTCATCTAACCTCAGCATTGATGAGGGCATTTGGCTCTCGTGGTAAACTGATAACCGATGAGTTCATAAGGCTGAACCCTTTGACTGCTGGCCTTTACACGGCTTTTTGAGCAGCACTTATCCGAATAAGCAATTATCTGAGATAAGCATTTAGGACTTGTTTCATCGGGCCGCTTTCATCAAGGGCGCTGGCCTTCTTCAAAGCAGCGATCTGCTTTAGCACTCGTTACTTTAAGTGAGCTTTACGACTATCTATTCTATAAATTTTTAGAGGCGTTCGTCAGGTCGCCAAACGTTGGGAGAATTTCATGCGAGATACGGTCACCAGTTTGATTAGCCGCTACGACACTACCGGGCGCTACCTGGATCGCGATGCCATCGACTCTTTGCAGTCATATTTCACAACGGGTATCAACCGGGTCAAAGTAGCAGCGATGATCAGCGCCAATGCAGCTGAAATTTCACGAGAGTCAGGCAAGCAGCTCTTTGAAGAGGTGCCTGAGCTCATTCGCCCTAGCGGCAACGCCTACACTACCCGCCGATATGCCGCCTGTCTGCGTGATATGGACTACTATTTGCGCTACAGCAGCTATGCGCTAGTCGCTGGCAACAATGATGTGCTGATGGAACGGGTGCTTCAAGGTCTGCGCGAAACCTACAACTCCTTGGGCGTACCGATTGGCCCAACGGTGCAGGGCATTCAGATCATGAAGCAAAAGGTTAAGGAAATGGCCACTGATGCAGGCATTGAAGATACTTCTTTTATCGATCAGCCGTTTGACTTTATCTCTCGTGAAGTCAGCGAAGTTAGCGTATAGCTTCACTGGACAGCTTTATTAGGCAGCTTTTTCATTTAAACCTTGTCCACGTCCAGAACTGTAGTTTTTTTGACGGAAAAAACTCAAGGTTTCAACTTGGGCGTGGTTTATCTATACTTTTTTGAAGGTGGCTTTTGACGCTATCTTTAGGGATTGATTTTGGCACCTCTGGGGTTCGGGCGGTTGTGATTGATCCTGTAGGTCAAGTCATTGCTGAGGCTCGGTATCAGTTTGTCGTGCAAGAAGCGTCGGAACCGACTGCTTGGGCACGATCGCTCTACTCTCTTCTAGGTCAAATCCCCCTGCCCGTGCGCAGGCAAATTAGCCGAATTGCAGTCAATGGGACTTCAGGCACTGTTCTATTGTGTGATCGCGCATCTAATCCCCTGACATCTGCCCTTTTGTACAACGATGCTAGGGGGCGAGAGGCGTTGTCTGAAGTTCAGGCCGTTGCACCGCCCACCAGTCCTGCTTTGAGTGCGACCTCTAGCCTCGCCAAAGCGCTATGGTGGCGTCAAACGCTGCCAAAAGCAGTCCGCGCTCAGGTCAGTCAAATTCTTCATCAGGCCGACTGGATTGCGGGTTTATTGCATGCTCAACGGCCTGTAAGTGACTATCACAATGCGCTCAAGCTGGGCTACGATGTGCGCAATTTGAGCTATCCTGACTGGCTGCTGGCGTCTTCAATCGCATCCTGGTTGCCAGCTGTGCGAGAGCCGGGAGAAGTTATTGCACCTATCCTCCTAAGTCTTGCTGCCGAATTTTCGTTGCCGACCACTTGCCAAATCTGCGCGGGCACAACTGACAGCATTGCCGCCTTTTTTGCAAGTGGAGCCTGCGCTCCTGGCGAAGCCGTTACCTCTTTGGGCTCGACGCTAGTGCTCAAACTGCTGAGCCCTCAACCCGTTGACGATCAAACCTATGGCATCTACAGTCACCGGTTAGCAGATCTGTGGCTCGTAGGTGGTGCTTCTAATACCGGTGGGGCCGTTCTAAAGCAATATTTTGATTCGGATCAGCTGGCTGAATTGAGTGCCGGCATCGATATTTCTGAACCCTGCCCATTAGATTACTATCCACTGGTCGGACCCGGTGAGCGCTTTCCTATCAACGATCCGGATTATCCGCCTCGGCTGACGCCGAGGCCAGAGCGCGATCAGGATTTTTTGTATGGGCTGCTGAGTGCGATCGCCAAAATAGAAGCTAACGGCTATCAAAAACTGATCGAACTTGGGGCTTCGGCGCTTCAAAAAGTGTATACCGCTGGTGGCGGAGCGCAAAACTTAATCTGGCGAGACATTCGTCAGCGCCAGCTCCAGGTCCCAGTTGTTAGCGCTACCCGGATAGAAGCAGCCTATGGTAGCGCTCAGCTAGCACAGCGAGGTTTAAATCGATTCAAATGTGCTGAAGGTTGAGGTGATCACCTAGCGATCGCCTTAACCTTCAGCGAGGCCCTTATTGCCTGCATTAACTACCGAGTTAACCACCCAGCTGATCACCACGGCGATACTGCATGTAGGCAGCAACGAATAGGCCAATTAGTGTTACCGGAATGAGACCTAAAACGATGCCGGACAGTAAAGGCTCTACCACAGTAATTTTCCTCTCTTTGGTTCTAAAAGCTTTCAGTGCTTAATTTTAATGTGAAATGAGAGCCTATGCGCAGAAATACATTCAAGTTAATTAACTTGTCTTATTCTCTGAAAAAATCTTAAGCTATATGTAGTTGAAGACTTGTTACGAGATTCTGAGTGTGGCGACAAATGGTGTCCAAAAGCAAATGGTGCGAATTCAGGATGAAATCAGTCTAAAAGCCAGTCAAAAGACCCGTCAAAATGCAGGCGGCTCAGGGACCGAGTTGATTAACCTAATTCAGTGCATAGCGGTGATAGTGGTGGGTATGCTAGTGGCTTTTACCCTGATGGCATGGGGTGTGCACGCGATGCCATCGAGCGATCCCTACGTGCGTAATGTACTGGCTCTGACGGGTAATGCAGCTAGAGGTCATGATATTTTTCAGCTAAATTGTGCGGTTTGTCATGGGTTAGAAGCGGCCGGTGAAGTAGGGCCTGATCTGCATGGGGTATCTGAGCGCAAGTCGCAAGTGGCGCTGATTCAGCAGGTGATCAGTGGGAAAACGCCGCCGATGCCGCAGTTTCAGCCAAACGCTAAGGATATGGCCGATCTGTTGGATTATTTGAAGACACTGTAAGTAAAAGCTGTGAGTAAAAGGCGCTTAGCCGCTACTGCCAGCGACCGGCTTCGCAGGTCAAAATTTTGTCTAAGATGGCAATTTGTGAGGCGTCTTGGCGATCGCGCACTTTTTTCTCAGCCGCCACGTTCATCAGTTCCATTGCCAAGCGCTGGTGATAAGCCTCAGTGATGCTGTTTGGCACAGGCAGTTTTTGATGGAGTTGATTAGCGCTGTAAGCCAGGTTAGGGTCAAAGCCGATCTTAGCGGCGAGTGATTCGATCACGTAGTGCTGCTCAGGGCGAGCGATGGCTCCCCAATTCGCCATCGGCTCAGCCAAAATGCGATCGCTCTCAGCTGCTGAGAGCTGTCGTTGCAGCCAAGCTTCTGAGGTTGAAATCGGCCAGTCACTGGTTGCTTCATCGACTTTGGCAAAGGCGTGAGCTTCTGCATAAGTGATTTGATTGTCTTGGTTGTAATCGGCAGAAGTAACCGGGTTGCCCAGGCGATCGCGTCCGGTCAGGCCAGCAAAAAAGCTAGAGCTGTAGTCTTTATAATCAGCTTCATTTACCGCCGGGGTGCAGCCAACTGAAGGGCGTGACGCCACAGTTGCAAAAAAACCACAGCGGGCTTGTAGCGCCACCGGCTGCTGCGGATCGCCATTTTCATAAATCAAATTAACGAATGCGCCTGAGTAGCACTGAGCCATCATCGTCACAAAGGGCCGATCAGCAGGCATCTGATCGAGCCATCCGGCCATTTCGCTGACAGAGACCAAGGTTTCATCCCACAAAATAAGCGAATTATCGTCTTCATTTTCCGGGTTATAAGAGCCGTGACCCGTGAAATATAAAAAGGCAGGGCAAGGCTTTTCAGCTTGGGCGATCGCGCGAAACCAGCGATAGGCATTTTCTATCGTTGCCCCGCCATCTAAGTTCGGAATTTCAGCGGTTTTAAACCGCTGATTGCCCTCGTTATCTAGGTAACGCACGGTCGGCTCCCAGAAATTGCCGCTGGCAAAATACAGTTGAGCTTGATCGGGCGAAAAGCCTAAGGCGCTGAGCGATCGCTGAAAATACAGCAGATTTTTTTCTAGGGCAATTTCGTTGTAGCTCGGCGCGCCGCCGCCAGCAATAGCGCCCAAATAGGTATTAACATCACTCGGCAAATCAACCTCGCTCAACTCGATATTGCGCGTAACGATTTCTGCCGGAGCAAAATCAAGCTGAGAAAGCGTCGCCTCACCGAGTGCCAACACCCCAACCGCTAAACTCACTGCCAGCAAAGGCAACCCCCAACGATTCATGCCGCCGCTCAAGATACTTACTTCTTAATTTTAGACCCTCATTTTTAAGGGCTCATGTTATTGAGGACTTCATTCTAGAGCCTTACTTGAGCGCGCTACATTCGGCGTAAGCTAGCGGCTAATCCTAGCGTAATTTTGGCCATAGCCGGGATGTCCAAGGTTTCGAGCGTATCTGAAGCCTTGTGATAGTGAGGGTTGCGCAAGTTGGCCGTATCGGTGACCATCATCGCCGGATAGCCCGCGTCCCAAAAAGGCGCATGATCGCTGTCACGGGTTCGCGGAATTTGCTGACCCTGATTGATTACCGGCAGCCATTCACAGAGCATCTTGACCTGCTTCATTTGCCGCTTTATTGCCATCATGCTTAAAGTCGTCGCCGCATTGCCAATCAGCGCAATAAAGTTGCCTGTACTCGGATAAAGTCGCTTCAGCACCGGCAGCGGATACTGCTGCGAGTGAGGCATAGATGAAAAATAGCCCAGCATTTCGAGCGACAGCATGAGGTGAAGCGATTTTTGCTGAGCCCGCCAGTTTTCAGCGCAGACTTGACTGCCGACTAGACCGTATTCTTCTAAGTCAAAGGCCACCAAGTGAAGGCTGCGGCGAGGGGGATGAATAGGATCGGATAACAGCGCGGCGAGAGCAAGCAAAACGGCGACACCGCTGGCATTATCATCCGCGCCCGGAGAACCCGGAACTGTATCGTAATGGGCCCCGATTAAAATAGGCGCTAGGGCGGGTTTGCGGCCGGGGATGGTAATTTGCCAATTGCAGTGTTCGCGGGCTTGTACCCAAAATTGCTGACTCGTGAGTGAGCCATGTTGGCTAAGCACTGCGCAGATGTAGTGTTGGGTAAGTTTGTGTCTGCCAGCGTGGAGGTACGGATCGCGCGGGCCACTGAGCGATCGCAAGTGTTCCTCAAGCTGCTGAGCGATCGCTGCGAGATCATCAGGCGGTGGTGATGCCAAGGGGAATGGTAATGGGGGTGGCAAGGGGAATAGCGGTAGTAATGATCAGTGATAACGGCAACGATAACAGCGACATAAGGCAAGCTAGTTTTTCACTTGCCTTATCAAAAACTTGTCAATAGATTAAAGCCCACCAGCTTTTCAAAACTCAGTATTTTTTCCATCTCAGCATTTAAATAAAAGTAACGTCCAACCGCTTGGCGCTTATCCCTTTCAGCGTCTTCAAGAGGTCTTGATTTACTGGGATCATTGCGTAGCGCTACTTATCTAGAATTCTAAAGGCAAGATGAAATCTGTATAATTGTAAAAGCTGATACAAAATGCCCCGTATCTTGCTTATGGGCTAGCGGTTTATTTTTAGACTAGCCCTTCAAAATATTTACTCTACAGGACTCAGATTAAAGCGCATGGATGTCCCCCCTTTACCCCCTTCGAGTCAAGCGGCTCAAAGCAGCGCAGTGACCGACGCGAGGGCGTTGTCTACGGCGTCTCTGCCTGCTGCAACCTCTTCACTAACAGCCGTTGAGCCGGTTGCAGCAGGTACTGGGGAAAAAGCCGTTAGTTTATCGGGCATCGAAAATCTGTCTTTGCCTGCTTACTGGCTAGCGTCCCCTCATTTGATGCATTCCTTCGGGTTTGTCGGGCAGGCGTTTAAAGCCGCTCGCATGGGCAGCGTTTTAGGGCTGGCTCAGCCTAGTTCAACGGTGCCGCTGTCCTGGGCTCGTAGTCAACAGTGGAAAAGCTGGGGAGCGATCGCTGACATTCAAGTCACCTTAGTTACCGTTAGCGCCCAGCAGAGCAAGGCTGAAAGTGCCGTTTGGACAGCCCCCTTCATCCAGCAATGTCTGCCTACAGCGCAGCGCGATTTGCAATCTGGGGTTCTGCGCTACCGTCTCAGCCTTAAACACAAAACTCTGGGCTATGTTGCCGACAAAGAGCGGGCATTTTTGCTAGCTCAGCAGCTCCAGCGACTCATTCGACAAGCAGACTTTGAAGCAGATGCGATTGCACCGGTGCGATCGCATCTGCAATCCACCACAGATGCTAGTGATTTTCTGGTGACAGCTGCCGATCACTCGCTGTTCTCAATTGATCAGGCAATGGCCGAAGACGTGGGTTATTCCAAAGAATGGGCGGCTGTTGCCTGGGCTAATAATTTGCGAATAGCGCTAGAGACTGAGCCGCTGAGCGCAGGTGAAGCGCAAATGACCTTACAAAACTTGCAGCCTTCTAACATTGAGCTATCAGGCGAAGCGTCCTGGTACGGGCCCTACTTTCACGGTCGGCCCAC
>JBGTNW010000089.1:0-7472 GCA_041742865.1 Phormidesmis sp. | reverse complement strand
GGTGTGGTCGCGGCGCTGTATGGTATTTTCTACTACTTTAATGTGACCGATACGCCCCCCGGAAAAGTCTATGTCAAGCCTAAGAGTGCTCGCGGCATCGAAGTGACGACGGTGCGCGACTTTTGGTTCTTGATGGTGATGAATGTGCCGTTAACGCTGATTATGATGGTGATTGTCTGGCGCTTACAGAAGGTGGGTTTTCTTTCTACTGGCGCAATGTACATTGGTTGGCTGGCGTTGTTGGGGCTTTATGCTTTCCAGTCTTACAATTGCTGGACGGTTAACAAAGCGCTACTGACAGGGCAAAAGCACTATGCCGCTGAAGATCGGTATCGGTTTAGACAAGTGGCGATTTTGGAGCTAACTTATGTCGTTAACTTTGGCTCTGAGCTGGCTGTTGTGACGATATTACCGGCCTTTTTTGAAGGGACGTTTGGATTGAATAAAGCGATCGCTGGCATGATTGCTGCGAGCTACGCCTTTATGAACTTGGTCGCTCGTCCGGGAGGGGGAATTATCTCTGACTCTATCGGTAGCCGCAAGTGGACGCTGACGACGCTGCTGGGCTTTATGGGCGTTAGCTATTTGATCTTCAGTCAGGTTGGCGGCAGCTGGTGGCTGCCGGGCGCGGTGCTTTTGACGATGGTTTGCTCGTTCTTTGTCCAGGCGTCTGAAGGCGCTACCTTTGCGATGGTGCCGCTGGTAAAGCCACGCATTACGGGGCAAGTGGCCGGTAATGTGGGCGCTTATGGCAACGTCGGGGCGATCGCCTATCTGACTATTCTGCTCCTGCTACAGCAAGCGTTTATTCCCGCTGGTGAGGGCGTTGATCCCGCGCTTGTTGCGAGCGGCAAGTCGGCGGCTAATGCGGCTTTCTTCCAAATGCTGGGAGTGACGGGGCTGATTGTCGCCTTTCTCTGCGCCTTTTTCTTAGAAGAGCCGAAAGGATCTTTTGCCGATGCTCATGCGGAAGATAGCGAGGTCAATATCGTGGCCGGTGAGACTGAGCCTGCTTTTGTTAGCTATGAGCAGTAGCTGATGGCGCTATTCGTCAAGCTATATCAGGTTCAATTCATAGCCAACTTCTAAGCCGACGGGGAACGAACTGTTCCCGGTCGGTTTTTGAAGCCAATCTTTAGTGAAGAGGTGGCACCATGGCCCCATCAGCTCCCCTTTCAACCAAAGCTCTTTGTCCTTACTGTGGCGTTGGCTGCGGTTTAGAAGTTTTCCCGCCCGCCCGCAAAGGTCGAGGCGTGACGCGTGACAGCAGCGGCAGACCCATTTGGCAGGCAACCGGCGATCGCACTCACCCTTCTAGTAAAGGCCAAGTCTGCATCAAAGGCGCATCGGTGGGCGAATCACTCAATAAAGATCGGCTCAAAGTGCCGATGATGCGCGAATCGCTAGATCAGCCTTTTGAATCAGTCACTTGGGAAGCTGCCTTTAGCCGCATCACGACCAACATTCAAGCCGCGATCGCTCAGCATGGCCCCGACTCCATTTGCCTGTACGGATCGGGCCAATTTCAAACCGAAGACTACTACGTCGCCCAAAAGCTGATCAAAGGCTGCATTGGCACCAACAATTTCGATGCCAACTCGCGTTTGTGCATGTCATCGGCGGTTGCTGGCTATAGCCAAAGCTTTGGCTCCGATGGCCCGCCCTGCTGCTACGACGATCTCGAAGCTACCGACTGCGCCTTTTTAATTGGCACTAATACCGCCGAGTGCCATCCGATTGTCTTCAACCGCCTCAAAAAACACCACAAAAAAAACAAAGCCGTCAAGCTCATCGTGGTCGATCCGCGCCGCACCGCCACTGCCAAAGACGCCGACCTACACCTGGCGATTAGACCGGGTAGCGACATTGCCTTACTCAACGGCATTGCTCACCTGCTGCTGCGCTGGAACAAATACGATCCGGTTTTTATTGACTATTGCACCGACGGCTTTACTGACTTTGCCCAAGTCGTCGCCCACTATCCGCCCGAAAAAGTCGCTGAAATCTGCGGCATCCCTGTTGAGGCTATCGAGCAGGCCGCGCGCATGTGGGCAGAGTCCAAGCAGGTGCTTTCACTCTGGTCAATGGGTATCAATCAATCCAGCGAAGGTACCGCTAAAGTTCGCACAATTATTAACCTGCATCTGATGACTGGTCAGCTAGGTCGCCCTGGCACAGGCCCTTTTTCACTCACCGGTCAGCCCAACGCTATGGGCGGCCGTGAAGCTGGCGGACTAGCGCACATTTTACCCGGCTATCGGCTGGTCAAAAACCCGGATCATCGCCGTGTGGTTGAGCAGGTATGGCGGCTCCCAGAAGGCAGTATTTCACCACAGCCCGGACTCGCGGCTTGGGACATGATGCTGGCGCTAGAGCAGCAGCGCGTGGGGGTAATGTGGATTGCCGCTACTAATCCAGCGGTGAGTATGCCCGATATCGAGCGGACAAAGGCTGCTTTGCTGAAGTCTCCCTTTACGGTTTATCAAGACGCCTACTACCCAACAGAAACAGCGGCCTATGCCCATGTGATATTGCCAGCGGCTCAGTGGGGAGAAGCGCCAGGAACCATGACCAATTCTGAGCGGGTAGTGACGCTGAACCCTGCTTTTAGAGCGCCCGTGGGTCAAGCCAAGGCCGATTGGCAAATTTTTGCAGAGATCGGTCGGCGGTTGGGCTTTGCGCAACAGTTTGACTGGCCGGATGCGGCGGCCGTGTATGACGAGTTTGTGAGCCTAACTGCCGATCGGCTGTGCGATATGAGCGGGCTCAGTCATGAGCGCTTAGCAGCCGTAGGGCCGATTCAGTGGCCTGCGCCCGTGCGTGAAACCGCCGCGACGGCTGCAACTAAGTTTGATAAGCGGCTGTACAGCGACTATCAGTTTTTGACGGACAATGGCCGTGCTAAGTTCTCGGCATTTCATATGCAGGGACTCGCTGAACCGCCAGATCCTGATTTCCCCATGGTGCTAACCACGGGCCGGTTGCTCGGGCACTGGCATACTCAAACGCGCACCGGGCGGATTGAAAAAATTACGCAAAAATATCCACAGCCGACGCTGGAGGTCAATCCACGAGATGCCCAACGAATGCAGGTGCAGTCGGGGGATTGGGTAGAGGTGCGATCGCGCCGAGGCTTTGTCCATTTACCGATTTTGGTCACTCAAAACATTGCGAAAGGCACTGTTTTTATGCCCATGCACTGGGGCTTTCTCTGGGCCGACAACGCTGAAGTCAACGCCTTGACTCACTCTGCTGTCTGTCCCATTTCGCTAGAGCCAGAACTCAAAGCCTGCGCCGTGCAGATTATCCCGATTGCACCGCAAGCTCCGACAATTGCGCCCACCAGCGCCCAGCAACTCTTAAAGATGATGCAGCCAACCTCAGCGGTCGTGCCGCCAGATATCCATACTAATTTCAAAAAAGTTAATTATGAAGCTAGCGATGTTCAAATCAGCCCTGTAGTATTAGGTGGACTCAAGTAGCATTAAGGCCAAGCGTGAAGCATCGATTTATCAGATCTCTTCAGGATCATCTTAGTGATGAGGGGTTTTTAAGAAACTTAAAGCGATTTGAAGGTTGGATTTCTAAACTGCTTGCGATCGCAATGGCGCTAGTCGTAATTGTAATCGTGGCTGATCTTGCCAGATATTTGGCCAGCGCATTGTTTAATTCCACCCCGTATAACTTTTTAGGCGCAACGCTGTTAGATATTTTCGGCTTATTTCTCAGCGTGTTGATCGCGCTAGAAATTTTAGAAAATATTACTGCTTATTTAAAAAATCATGCGGTGCAGGTAGAGCTAGTAATTGTTACTTCGCTGACGGCAGTAGCCCGAAAAATTATTATTTTGGACTTGAAGGAAGTATCCGGGGTGAGTTTGATTGGGCTTGCAGTCGCGATTCTCTCGCTCTCCATCAGCTACTTAATTGTCAAAAAAGTCCATACTTAATTCCTGACTGTAGATGCTTTAGCCGAGGTGCGTCTCTGTCTTGCTATTAAATTAGGCTGCTTTAAGCGCAGCGGCAGCGGCTTTGAGCGGTGGAAGCAGGCTCAGCGGTACGGCCAGTGAATTGAGATCGCGAAAGTCTGGATTTTTTTCTTGTTTGGGGCCATGATAGTCGCTGCCGCCCGTCATCAATAGGCCATAAGTCTGGCAATACTCCTCTAGCCGCCGGGTTTGGCTGACGCTGTGGGTAGGATGGTACACCTCAATACCCATCAGCCCGGCTTCTACTAGTATCGGCAAAATAGTTTCAACGGTGCCCCCGCGAAAAATACAGGGATGCGCCCACACTGGCACAGCTCCGCAGCTTAGCAGTAGCGCAATACCTTCTTGGGCCGTAAACTTTTCGTAAGGGACAAAAGCAAGGCCATCGTCACTTAAAAAGCGCTCAAACGCTTCATTGCAAGAACTGACATGACCGGCAGCTTTGAGGGCGCTAGCAATGTGGGGCCGCCCCGGAGCCATGGGGCCTGACATATCGGGCAATTCAATCGGATAGCCGAGTGCGGCTAGCTTGTCGGCCATTTTATGAGCGCGGCGTTTGCGGCCTTCGACCCGTTCTTGCAAGGGCGATCGCAGCTTCTCTGCATCTGGATAAAACCCCAAAATGTGCATGGAGCGCTCGTTGTAAACCGTGCTGAGCTCTAGCCCCGGAATGATTTCTAGGTCCAATCCAGCGGCTGTAGCGGTGGCTTCACTCCACCCGGCCATCGTGTCATGATCGGTAATCGCCAAGGCTTTAACGCCTTTTTCAGCCGCAAATTCAACCAGTTCACTCGGTGTGAGACGGCCGTCAGAGCAAGTCGTGTGGCTGTGAAGTTCGAGCATGGTAGAGAGCCGGTAGCGAAAAGACAACAGTGCTTACTTTCATTATGAGCGATGAGCTCAAAGAACGTTTGAGCGTCTTTCATAGCCGCTTAAAGAGCGGCGCTCAAAATCACCGCTTAAAATCGCTGCTTAAAATCTCGGTGTGACGCTAGGCTGAAAAACATCACTGACCCCCGCCTGCGGTGGATAGCGGGTTTCAATCGCTAAGGTTGCTGTTGGCGGTTGATTGGCTACTCGGATATCGAGTGAGCCCAATTGGGTAATGGGCGTAAAGCCCAAAATGGGCGCGTGATCGTGGCTGCAAACAATGTGGCTAATATAGCGCTGCCAGTCAGTAGGTGCAATCCCATCGAGATGGTGGGGCATATAAATGGGCACGTCGCGATGCAGATAATAGTAGCCGCCGGTGAGGTACCATTCGCTGCTGAGATTGAGCACAGACACCAGCGTCTGCTGATCGTGAAGATATTGGTAGGCGCGGAGCTGAGGTGACTTGGGCTCAATGAAAAGGGAGGTGACAACAAGCGTGGCGATCGCATAAAACCCCATCAGCCCCAAGAGCATTTTCCCCCAGTTTTTTTGCTTGCCTTTACGCACCTGCCAAAGATCATCAATCATCAAGGCGCTCAGCAACAGACAAAGGGGGACTGCTGCAAAGATAAACCGATATTCTTTATGCCCAATCAGCATATGGGGCAGCACAACAGCCGCCAAAAGTGCCAGTAGCATCCAGGGCTTAGACCGCTTACGCCAAAAACTATACGGGATGGTCAGCCAAAACACACCGCCTGAATACAGTCCTAGCATCACCGCGTAATAGCCGACCGGTTCATCGCCCCATAGGCTGCTGATGCCGTAGACCTTGTTGTAAAGATAGTTGTTGTAATAAGACATAAAATAGCCGCCTAGCATGTAATTATCCAGCCAGCCAGTAAAGGCCACAACAGCTAAAAATCCGGCAGTGGCGATCGCTATTTCTCTCCATGACCAGCGCTTTTGCCAACCAGATACCAGCGCCAAAAGCATGACGACGAGCGCAGCAGGCGCATACTGTAGCCGCAAAGCCACCGCGCCAGCGCAGCACAGTCCGAGCAACCAAGCCGTTTTAGCCGTGGGCTTGATCACAAGGCAAGTTAGCGCGGCTATTAGCAGATAAGCGCCAAAAACTTCTGGCGTCACAGTGCTAGCGCGAATCACCAGTTCATACCAGCCTGCGGCTAGCACACTCGCGATGCGGCCCACCGCTTCGCCAAATAGGATTCGGCCCAGCCAATACAGGCAGTAAATAACTGACAGAGAAATTAGGCAGGCGACAACCTGCACTAGCGGAATGTAGCTGTTAGGTTCGCTCAGCCCCAACCACCGACCGCCTGAAAGCAGCAGCGAAAGCGCTCCCGGCAATAGCCAGCTGCGGATGCCATACACATATTCCCAGGGCACATAGCCATAGCCGTAAGTAAGTCGGTGGGCTTGCTCAGTGTATTGAAAAATTTCATCGGGGTGGAGCGATCGCTCCGTCAGCAGCACGACTAATACCCGCAGCAATAGTCCTAAGCCCATAACCCAGGGAAGCTGTCTCCACATAGATCCCAAATTTTCCGCCGCAGGGCTAGGCGCTAAGCCAGAATCTAACGGATGGCGATCGGTCATAATTGCGTTAGGGTGGAAGCGCTAAAGTAAGGTCTGACGTACTCTAACGTTTTTTTGTCTTTTTCCTCCTGTAGTCTTCTGATACTCTTCTAATAATTAGTCTTCTGACAATCCTTCTGTGCTATGACCAGTCACCTCTCCGTGAGCCGTTCTCAAAGCCTTTCTCAAAAGAGCCTTTCTCAAAAATTAGCGCAGCTGCAGGCTATTTTTCGAGAAATGGATCGCGCCCTAGTGGCTTACTCAGGTGGCATTGACAGCACGCTGGTCGCCAAAGTTGCCCATGATGTGTTGGGATCAAGCGCCCTAGCTGTTACCGCCAATTCACCGTCCCTGATGCCTGAAGATTTTGCGGATGCGAAGGCTCAAGCGATAGAAATGGGAGTCGCCCATAAAGTTGTTGAAACTTACGAAATGGAGAATGAAAACTACACCTCCAACCCCGTAAATCGCTGCTATTTTTGCAAGAGCGAACTGCACGATACGCTCCGGCCATTAGCCGACGAATTGGGCTATCCGTATATCGTAGATGGGTTGAATGCTGATGATCTGCAAGATTATCGGCCGGGGATTGCCGCAGCCAAAGAGCGGGGCGTGCGATCGCCGCTAGCGGAAGTCGGCATCACTAAGCTCGAAGTGCGCGAACTCGCTCGGCAGCTCGACTTACCCTGGTGGGACAAGCCCTCACAGCCTTGCCTCAGCTCCCGATTTCCGTATGGGGAACTGATTACCACCGCTAAGCTGCACCGAGTTGGCCGGGCCGAGCGCTATTTGCGTGACTTAGGCTACCGGAATTTACGGGTGCGCTCAGAGGGTGAAACGGCACGGATTGAGCTGATGCCTGAGGCGATCACCCCTTTCGTCACAACCGTAGATTTGCCAGTGCTAGTCGCTGCTTTTCAAGGCTTAGGATTCGCCTACGTCACGTTAGATTTAGAAGGCTACAAGAGCGGCAAGCTGAACCGGGCCATATTAAGTGAGGCGAGTACATCGG
>JBGTNW010000088.1:0-70720 GCA_041742865.1 Phormidesmis sp. | reverse complement strand
TCGAAGCGTTTACCGCCCCCGCCAATATCACCTTAGAACTCAGCGACATCTCTCTGGCCGGTCGCATTATCGCCAACTTTCCAGAAAATCTCACTGCCGAGCAACAAAAGCCGGACGCGCTCACCCAACTAGGAGAACTCGCCCAAACACCTGCCGCCAACATTATCAAACTCCCCAACATCAGCGCGTCTATTCCCCAGCTAACCGCCGCCATCAAGGAATTGCAAGCGCAGGGATACCGCATTCCTGACTACCCCGCCAATCCTCAAAATGAAGCCGAAGCCATCCTTAAACAACGCTATGCCAAAACCCTTGGCAGCGCCGTCAACCCAGTGCTGCGCGAAGGCAATTCCGACCGGCGCGTAGCAGCTGCGGTCAAGCAATACGCTCAAAAGCATCCGCATAGCGTTGGCGCATGGTCAACAGCCTCAAAATCTCATGTAGCCCATATGAACGCGGGCGACTTTTACGGCAGTGAGCAGTCTGTTGTAATTGCAAAAGCTGGGAATGTAAAAATTGAATTAGTAGAACAAAGTGGCGCTGTTACCGTACTAAAAGAAAAAACGCCCGTGCTAGCAGGTGAAGTAATCGATGCGGCAGTGATGAGCGTCAGCGCTCTGAGAGATTTTTATCAGCAAGAAATTGAGGCAGCTAAAGCGGAAGATATCTTACTTTCACTTCACGTCAAAGCAACGATGATGAAAGTCTCTGATCCGATTCTCTTTGGTCATGCGGTCACCACTTACTACGAAGCTGTCTTTACGAAATATGCGGATATTTTCGCTGATCTGAAGGTCAATCCTAACAACGGCTTAGGCGATCTGTATGCCAAAATTCAGGCGCTACCCGCAGCGCAGCGCAGCGCCATTGAAGCTGATTTGGCCGCAACGTATCAGACTCAGCCACCGCTAGCCATGGTCAATTCAGATAAAGGCATTACGAATCTGCATGTGCCCAGCGACGTGATTATCGATGCTTCAATGGCAGCGGCCATTCGCACCTCAGGGCAAATGTGGGGCGCAGATGGTCAGCCTCACGACATGAAAGCCATGATTCCTGATCGCTGCTACGCCACCATGTATCAAGAAATCATCAGCTTTTGCCAAGAACAGGGAGCCTTTGATGTGACCACAATGGGCAGTGTTGCCAATGTGGGATTAATGGCGCAAAAGGCAGAGGAATATGGCTCTCACGATAAAACATTTGAGATTTCTCTCAAGGAATCTGCCAGTAAATTGGGCAGTGGATCTGGCAATGAATCTGGCAGTGAATTTGGCGGTTCTCCTAAAGCAACTGTGCGCGTAGTCGATGAGGCGGGGCAGATACTGATGGAGCACAGCGTAGAACAGGGAGACATTTGGCGGATGTGTCAAACCAAGGATGTGTCGATTCAAGACTGGGTAAAGCTAGCGGTGAATCGGGCCAAAGCGACGGGGGCACCGGCTGTGTTTTGGTTGGACAGCGATCGCGCCCACGACGCCCAAATTATCGCCAAAGTCAATCAATATCTGCCCGACTATCTCTGTGATAGCGACGATCTAGATATCAAAATCCTGCCCCCCGTCGCCGCTATGCGCTTTACCTGTGAGCAGATTAAAGCCGGTAACGATGTGATTTCAGTGACGGGTAACGTGCTGCGAGACTATTTAACCGATCTCTTTCCCATTCTAGAATTGGGTACGAGTGCCAAAATGCTCTCAATTGTGCCGCTACTTGCAGGTGGTGGCTTGTTTGAAACCGGCGCTGGCGGCTCTGCGCCCAAGCATGTGCAGCAATTTGTCAAAGAAGGGCATTTGCGCTGGGATTCTTTAGGAGAGTTTTTGGCCCTCGCAGTTGCGCTAGAAGAAGTGGGTCGTAAAATCAACAACGCCAAAGCATTAGTCCTTGCTGAGACGCTCAATCAAGCAACCGGTCAGCTGTTAGATAATGACAAATCACCTTCGCGCAAAGTAAACGAATTAGACAATCGCGGCAGTCATTTTTACCTAACAATGTATTGGGCACAGGCATTGGCCCAGCAGGAAAAAGACGCTGAGTTAAAAGGCATGTTTACGCCTTTAGCAAAACAGCTCACCGAACAAGAGCCCGTGATTATCGCTGAACTCACGGCGGCTCAGGGCAAACCAATGGATATTGGCGGCTACTATTTTGCCGACCCTCAAAAAGCCAGTGCGGCTATGCGTCCAAGCCCAACTTTTAATGCCCTAATTAATGCGTTAACTGCCTCGATAGGTGCTGTAGGACCAAGGTGAACAGAGCAGCGGCACATGGTAGTGAATAGAGGGATCGGCGATGCCAAAGCGGATGGGGACGATCCCTAAAAAAGGCGGATTGGGCAAATCTGATAGATGGGCGCTAAAGTAGCTGCCGACCTCAAAGCGCAGCTCGTAGATGCCTACAGCAAAATCTGGAGCACTCAACAAGGGCGCATCGGTGCGGCCATCTGAGTTAGTAATAACGGTTTTGAGTAGGCGATCACCCGCCATTTGCCAAAGCTCAATCGTCATCCCGGCGGCGGGAGAACCTTGAGCGGTATCTAAAACATGGGTCGTGAGCTTACCGGCCATAAAATGCTACTCGAACAAGATTTAACACAAACAATCAACAAAAACAAATAACGAAACCAAATAACAGAAAACCTACGCGAGCGGGCCTTGCAAAATCAGTGTTGAAATTGCGCTCATAATATTGTCTCCTTTTTCAGTCGCTAGGCTCTGATACCATTCTGCGGTGAGATCAGGGTCTTTGCCGTGGATCATGTTAGCTCGTTTGCGAGCTTTGAGAATAATGTTGGCCGTGCGATCGCGTCGAGCTTTTTCATAGCGTTTCAGCGCATCGGGCACGCCCAGATTAGTCGTGAGCAGCATGTTCGTCAGCACCCAAGCATCTTCTAGCGCCTGACAGCCGCCCTGACCCAAATCTGGCGCGGTGCTGTGGCCCGCATCGCCTAATAGCGCTACTCGACCTTTAACAAACGCAGGCAGCGGATCGATATCGTGAATTTTAACCCGATTGGTTTTCTCTGGATCTAACCGGGCGATTAGCTGTTGCACAGGCTCAGCCCAACCGGCAAAATGCGCTTTTAGCTCGGCTCTGATATCGGCTTGGGGTTCAACTCCATAGGCCAGCGGCACATCTAAGAAAAAATAAAAGCGATCGCCGCTTACCGGCATCAGCGACGCCCGCTGCCCGTCGCCCACATAGATCACCCAGCTTTCTTTATCCGCCAGCTTTTCATCCGCAGGCACCAGCCCATTCCAATTCACATAGCCCGCATATCGCCGCTGCGTTTGAGTGCCCAGCACATGCTCACGCACCCTCGAATGCGTGCCATCGGCCCCGACTACCACATCTCCAGTAGCTTGAGTCCCATCGGCAAAAATAGCCGTCGCCTGATCAGCCGTCTGTTCAATCGCAATGCATTCAGCGCCTAGCTGCACGTCCTCTGCGCCAAAGGCCGTTAGCAGCATCTGTTGCAGTTCAGTGCGCGCTACCGGATAAGGATTTTGACCAACGCTTTCAATCAGCGGAGCCAAGCTAAAATCTGTCAGCACTTCTCCAGATTTGCTGAAGTAACTCATCCGCTTCATCGGCCCGCCAATGCTAGCTATTTCTTGACCAAGGCCCAACCGATTCAGCACCTTGACGCCATTCGACCACATCGAAATGCCCGCTCCGGCTGGCCGCAGCTCACGCACCCGGTCATACACTTCCACGGTATATCCGGCCTGGCGCATTGCAATAGCTGTCGTCAGCCCCCCCATGCCTGCCCCGACAACAATCACCTTCAAATTATCCATGAGTATTCCGCTTAACGCCTATCCTAAAAATGCTTGGGCTAACTGCTTTAGCTTAATGGAATGCCTCCAGAAATGCCCCCAAAATGCCAGCAAATGTCAGAAAACACCTAAAAAATGTGGACAATGTCCTACCAACAGACTTTAGAGTAACGTTTGATTTTAGATATTTTCTGAAATATTTAAGCACCTCAGCAAAGATTCTCTATTCGGTGCGTTGGCAACGATTTCCTCTTTCTTCGCTTTCACCAGTTGTTTGATTTTATACTCAACTTTAGAGGCTAGCGAGTGCGTACCGACTTCAACGTGATACACCAGCGTCAGCGGCCCTTTAGCACGAAGATACTTTGCCCCTCTTTTACCCGATTGATGCTCTGTAAAGCGTTGTGAAACATCTGTTGTAATGCCAGTATATAGAGTGCTATGTTGAGTCCTTATCAGGTATATCGACCAGTTTTTCATTCAGCGCTGTCCGTTGTGATCTGCTAACTATCTGGCGACTATCTGCCGACTTGCCTATTTTATCGACTATCGACAAGTGGCTGACAAGTGGCTGACAAGTAGTGAAAAAGCCCGCTCAGATGCTGAAGGTGCCTTAGGTAAAATATAAGTAAAACATAGAGCTTTAGAGCATGGAGTATGGCAATGGACTATAAAACTGCGCTTCAATGTGCCACCTTGGCTCAAGAAGTTTATCAATCCTTTTCGAGCATCCGGTTCAGTGGGTGGAGCCACCTTCGGCCTAAGCTAATCGAACAAAGCTCAACAGATACCCAGCTCGCAATTCTCGAAGATCCGGCTCAGCAATTAGCCCTGATTGTGGTACGCGGCAGTGACAGTGAGCAAGATTGGAATACAAATCTTCAATTTGGTCAAAATCGCTATAATTGGTCGCCTCAAGAGAAACAAGAATACCGCGAACAAATGAAGGAAGTAACTCAAATTGTTGCGGAAGAAAAGGATCTGATCTACCCCGAGCCCTATTCTGCTAAGCCCAAAAATCCAGTGAGAATGCACCGTGGGTTTGCAGAAGCCTATCTCTCTGTGCGAGATGACGTACATCGCTACATCAAAGAGAGTTTGCAAAGAGGCGGGGCGACACGCTATCGGATTACAGGGCACAGCTTGGGCGGCGCGGTAGCCACCCTATGCGCCGTCGATTTGCAGTACAACTTCAGCCCACAAATTACTTTAGAAGCCTATACCTTCGGCTCTCCTAGAGTCGGCAATCAAGCCTTTGTAGACTCTTATAATCGCCGGGTGCCCGATACGTGGCGAGTTGTCAATGGGTGGGACGCGGTGGTGGGGGTGCCTGCCCCGTGGCAAGGCTACCGGCATGTTGATAGCGATATCAAACTCGCTCGACGGTTGACTTGGCGCATCGTTACTGGCAGCTTTAGAGATCATCTGATCGGCAACTACATGGATGGACTAAAATCAGCCATCAACGACACGCCACAACGGTAGCTGATGGCGTTGGACGGTGATAACTAGATGATGATAATAAGAGTGTTGAGGAGCGCCTACTATGTCAGAAGATCCCGAAATTGAGCCCGCAAAAGGTCAACCCGCAAAACCAGAAGTATCCGCTTCAAGCTGGTGGCAGACAATGCCGGGGATGCTGACCGCGATCGCGGGTATGATCACAGCGATCGCAGGTTTGGTCGTCGCCCTCAATCAGGCAGGCATCTTCCCCATCGCCCGGTCCGCCAAATCCCCTGATCTACCGCCCGCCGAACAGGGTGCGGCTGCACAATCTTTTGGTGGTTCTGCTGAAGATTCTGGCGCACCCGAAGCAACCACACCAGAGCAAAAATCTTCTGCTCTGGTGCTGCCGGACGGCATGGAAGCAGCAATTCCCATTCAGGCCGATGGCACTGCGGTATACAAAATTCTCTCAGCTCAGCTAGCGCCGTTTAATGCTGAAAGCCGCGTTCTGAAGCTCACCATTCGCTGTAGCAACAATGCTCGATACCCCATGAACTTTTGGGGGCAGTCCTTCAGGTTGCAGATAGAGGGCGTCTTGAATGCGCCGCTTCAAGGCCCCAACGAAGTTGTCGAAGCCCAAAGTGCCAAAGCGGGTGAAGTCACGTTCACTGTTCCCCTTGCAGCCCAAAGCGCCCTGCTTAAAATTGGCGATCCGGGCCATCCTACCACCGAAATTCCGTTCGATTTTGGATCATAAGGCGCTGTAAATCTACAGCCTTATTGTTTGCCATCTAACCGAATCAACGCAGCGCTATGAGGCGGCAACGGTTTCTAGCACCGTCTCAGATTCTTTTTCTCGACTGGCAATAACCTCTGCAATTTGGGCTTCGATTTCGTCTTTAACGATTTGGCGATACTCCAAAAAGTGCTCAATTTGAGCGCAAACAGTGAGATAGCTAGCAACCCCGCCGCGGTTGTGCCTGATCATTTGGAAAAGATACAGCCAAAATGTGGAGCGAGTTTTGCGCTCAATGCCCTGCTTCCAGCAGACAATAAGCAGCGCTTTGAGCAGGTGCCAGTTGAAGGGTTCTTTAGCGGATTTGGGTTTGGGGCCACGGCTTTTGTCGTTGTGGCAGGGGGCTTCGCCTAAAATGCGGTAGTGCCGGTAGCAGCGGTCTAGATATTTTTGAGGATCGTACAGATTCCAGAAGGCATCGACATATTCCTGAGCGACTTCTTCGACCGGGCGAGTCGGCACAAAGTTCATCAGCGTGGTCTGGTGAATGTTAGCGGTTTCTTTTCCGGCTAGCAGTCGGTTTTCTTTTTCGAGGCGGTGCCAGAGTGCGGTGTCGGGTAGCGCCTGCAACATGCTGAATAACGCCGTCGGCACCGAGCATTTTTCGACAAATTTAACAATGCGATCGCCTGCCCCTTTCTGCTCGCCATCGAAACCAATAATAAAGCCCGCCATCACGCGAATGCCGGTTTTAGTAATCTTATAAATCGATTCACTCAGCGGATCGCGCATATTTTGAAATTTTTGCGTGACTTTGAGGCTATCTTCATCCGGGGTTTCAACGCCCAGAAACACCGCGCCAAAGTTACACTCGGTCATCAAGTCCATCATTTCTTGATCGTTGGCCAAATCAACCGATGCTTCCGTAGAGAAGGTGAACGGATAGCCTTTTTCCTTCATCCACGGCGCGAGTGCCTTGAGCATGAGCTTCACGTTGCGCTTATTGCCAATGAAATTGTCATCGACCATAAAAATGCTGCGCCGCCAGCCGAGCTGATAGAGAAACTCAAGTTCAGCAATCATCTGCTCGGGGGACTTAGTACGCGGCTTGCGGCCATAGAGCACAATAATGTCGCAAAATTCACACTGAAACGGGCAGCCGCGCGAAAACTGAACCGCCATTTCAGAATAAGCGTCGAGCTTGAGCAAATCAAAGCGCGGAATAGGGCTAGTGCTAACATCAGGCCGCTCTAGGGCGCGGAAGGTGCCACTCGTTTCACCGTTAGCGATCGCTTCAACCAACATCGGCAGCGTAATTTCGCCCTCGTCCAGCACTCGAAAATCCGCCCCAGCTTCGATCACCTCATGCGGCAAGGCCGTAGCGTAAGGCCCGCCGACAGCAACCGGTTTGCCGCGTCGCTTAGCTTCACGAATTTGTGCCAACATGTCGGGCTTTTGCACAATCATGCCCGAAAAAATTACCAGCTCAGCCCAGTCCCAATCGGCTTCACTGAGATCTTCTACGTTGCGATCTACTAGCCGCAAGTCCCAATCGCTGGGCAAAATACCGGCTACGGTCACTAGGCCCAAAGGAGGCAAAATGGCCTTGCGTCCCGCTAGCTCAATCGCCTTATCAAAGGACCAAAAGCTTTTAGGAAACAAAGGGTAGATCAGTAACGCTTTCATAAAATAAGACCTGTTTTATAGAAGACGATAACAGTGAAACGATGTTTATTTTTACGACAAAATGCCGACTGAAACATCAAGCTCATGCTACCGTAACACGTTGTAGAAAACCGAACGCGACCAAAGGTGCCAGAGCGTTAGCAGAGAGGTGCCAGAAGAATTACCCGAGAAGTCCCAGAGCGAGTCGGGAATCATAGCAACATCTTCGTTGCTGACGATCCTTTAACGCTATGGCGCATTCCAATAGTACAGTGGCCCAGCCGCCGCTACAGATTCCTGGTTACCGGCTGATCGAGCTGCTATATGAAACCGCTGGAATAGCTGTTTATAGGGCTTTTCAGTCAAATTCTGGGCCATCGACAGCCCGCCCCGTTGTGATTAAATTTCTGCGGCAGGCGTATCCAAGCTGTAGCGATTTGGCAAAGTTTCGCCATCAGTATGCGATCGCCAAAAGCCTCCCGATTCCCGGCATCGTCCGCCCGCTCAAGCTAGAGCCCTGGCAAAACGGCTACGCGCTAGTGATGGAAGATTTCGGCGGTATAGCTTTACAGCAGTACGTTCAGAGCCATCCACTGAGCTTGCCAGAAGCCCTGCCCAAAGCGCTAGAAATTTCCATTCAAATCGCCCAAATCCTGCACGATCTCGCCCATCATCAGCTCGTGCATAAAGACATCAAGCCAGCCAACATTCTGATTCAGCCAGAGACTCGAGCCATCAAGCTGATTGACTTTGCGATTGCATCCTTGCTACCTAAAGAAACGCAAGACCTTCAAAGCCCTCAAGCGCTAGAGGGCACCTTGGCATATTTAGCCCCCGAACAAACCGGGCGAATGAACCGAGGCATCGACTATCGGGCTGATTTTTACGCTTTTGGGGTGACCCTGTACGAGCTGTTGACGGGCGCTCTACCCTTTACGTCAACCGAGGCGTTAGCGATAGTCCATGCCCATATTGCTCAGCGACCTGTACCGCCACATCAGCTTAATCCATCGATTCCGGCGGCGGTATCCGTCATTGTTTTAAAGCTGATGGCCAAAAACGCTGAAGATCGCTATCAGAGCGCTTTGGGCCTGAAGCATGACCTAGAAAAATGCCTAAAGCAGTGGCAAGCAACCCGAAACATTGCGCTCTTTGAACTAGGAGAAAAAGATTGGTGCGATCGCTTTCATATTCCCGAAAAGCTCTACGGCCGCGACATCGAAATTCACGCGCTGCTGAGTGCCTTTGAGCGCACTGCCGCAGGCACTGCTGAAATGATGCTAGTAGCAGGCCACTCAGGCATTGGCAAAACAGTTGTAATCAACGAAGTGCATAAACCGATTACCCAGCGGCAAGGCTACTTTAGCAAAGGCAAATTCGATCAGTTCAACCGCGATATTCCGTTTTCAGGTTTTATCCAAGCGTTTCGCAGTTTAATTGAGCAGATCTTAGGCGAATCAGACCAGGCCCTAGCCCAGTGGAAATCAAACATTTTAAAAGCTGTGGGCGAAAATGCTCAGGTGATTTTAGAAGTACTCCCAGAGCTGGCGCACGTCATTGGCTCACAGCCCACCGTGCCCGATCTTTCTGGCACGGCGGCGCAAAATCGGTTTAACTTAGTCTTCGCGCAGTTTATCGGTGTCTTTGCTCAGCCAGCACACCCGCTCGTAGTCTTTTTAGATGATTTGCAATGGGCTGATTTATCGTCTTTACAGCTTCTTGAACGACTGCTAGCTGACGCTAAAAAGACGCTATTGATTTTAGGTGCCTACCGCGACAACGAAATCTTTCCGGCCCACCCGCTGATGCTGAGCTTGGCAAAAATTGCCGAGCGCGGCCAGCCTTTGCAAACGCTGACACTCCAACCCCTGAGCGCCGATGCGATCGCTCAACTCTGCGCCGATACGCTCAGTTGTTCTATTGACTTAGCGCGTCCTCTATCTCAATGGGTCTATCAAAAAACGCAGGGTAATCCTTTTTTCACCAGTCAGTTTTTATTGGGGCTGTATGGCGGCGGCTATCTATTTTTTGATGCCCAAGCCGGACACTGGCAGTGCAACCTAACGCAAATTAAGCAGCTGGCGCTGAGCCCAGATGTGGTGACGTTCGTGGTTGATCGACTGCAACAGCTCCCGGCTGCCACTCAAAATGTGCTTCAGCTTGCTGCCTGTATCGGCAATCAGTTCGATTTAGAGACGCTAGCGATGACTTGCGATCGCCCTCAAGATTCAGTGGCTGCCGACTTATGGGCAGCGCTAAAAGCAGGCTTTATACTGCCGAGTAGCGAAACTTACAAGTTCTTTCAAGGATCTTTTCAAAGCAGCCACCAGCAGACAAACGAACATTCAGCCGTCAATTCATCTGCCAATTCATCTGCCAATTCATCTGCCGATTCACCTGCCAATCCGTCTAATGCTATTGGCTACCGGTTCTTGCATGATCGAGTTCAGCAGGCCGCTTATGCCCTGATGGATCTTAAGCAGCAGGCAAAAAGCCACTATCAAATTGGCCAGCGCCTAAAAAAGCAGCTTTTCTCAGATCCACAACAGCCCACTGCGCGGCCCATCGCAGGCGAGAAAATTTTTGCGATCGTAACCCAGTTAAACTACGCCAGAGCGCTCATCACCCCAGCAACAGAAAAATCAGAGCTAGCCGAACTCAACCTAATGGCAGCCCAAAAAGCCAGAGCGGCAACAGCCTATCAAGCCGCTCAACAGTATGTTGAAATTGGCTTAAATTTACTGGGTGAAAACGCTTGGCAGCAGCAATATCCGCTCACGCTAGCGCTTTACCGCTTAGCAACAGAGCTAGCGGCCCTGCAAGGCAACCTAGTGAAGATGGAAGATCTCGCTCAAGCAGCCATAGCCCACACTCAGTCTTTACTTGATCAGGTTGACATTCAGCTCACGCGCATTCAAGCCAATATCGCGCAGCAACATCTGACGGAAGCGATTGTAATCGGAGAGCAGATGCTGCAAGCCTTGGGCATTCGCTTTCCGAGTACCCCTAGCCCTGAAGATATTCAAGGTGCGATTTTTGAACTCAACCAGCTAATTGGCGATCGCCGTATCGAAGATTTTGCCGACTTGCCGGATATGACCCATCCAGAAAAAATAGCAGCCGTTCAAGTCGCTAGCAGCATTATCTCGGCTGCTTTTATGAGTGCATCTCCGATCTATCCACTGCTCATTATTGCCGCTGTAAAAATCTCTTTAGAGCATGGCAATACAGAAGCTTCAGCTTTAGCCTATGCCAGCTACAGCGTGCTGCTGTGCAACTTTATGCAAGCGGTAAAAACAGGGGTTCAGTTCAGTCAGCTAGCGCTCAACGTGATCGATAAGTTAGAGGCTAAGGCTGCTAAACCCGCTGTATTGAGCACCGTAAGTCTATTTTCAATCCATCGCAATGCCCATATCAAAACCACCCTTGCCTATTTTGAACAAGGCTTTGCAGCCGCACTAGCCGTTGGCAATATGGAGTTTGCAGGGTACTGCGCGGGCGGCATTGGCCTCAATTCTTTTTTGAGCGGCCAGCCGCTAGTGCCTTTAGAGCAAGAAACCCGCGCTTACGCCCAGAGCTTTATGCAGCTCAATCATCCGGCTTTGGCCGACTACTGCCGCAACCATTGGCAGACGGCCTTAAACCTGATTAAAACCAGCGATCAGCCTAGCGTTTTAACGGGAGAAGCTCTGCAAGAAGAAATTCTATTGCCTACTTTAAAAGCGGCAAGCGCGACCTCAGCTTTGTTTTTTACCTATAGCTATAAGCTGATTTTGGCCTATTTATTTAATGAAACGACTGCCGCTCAAGCCTATGCCGATGAGGTCAGACAAGCTCTAACAGGTGGCATTGGCAGTGTTTTAGAGCCTGTCTTTTACTTTTACGATTCGTTAGCAGCGTTAGAGCGCTATCACCGCGAGCCCAGCGACGAGCTACTCCAGCAGGTAGATCACAATCAGCAGCAGTTGCAGCAGCAGTGGGCCAGACACGCCCCGATGAACTATCAACACAAGGCGGATTTGGTGGAAGCTGAGAGATGTCGAGTGCTCAATCAAAAAGCAGCCGCTTTGGATTATTACGACCGAGCGATCGCCGGGGCCAAAGCCAACGGGTTTATTCAAGAAGAAGCGATCGCGAATGAACTCGCCGCTCAGTTCTATTTAGACTGGGGAAAAGATCTGCTTGCAGCCAGCTATTTACAGGCAGCCTACTACGGCTATAGCTACTGGGGAGCCAACGCTAAAGTCACTCAGCTAGAAGCGCACTACCCACAGTTGTTAATGCCTCTACTGCAAGCGGCCAGCAGCCAGAAAAGCGGCCAGAAAAGCGGCCAGACGATTATCCAGAAAATTAGCCAGAAAATTAGCCAGAAAAGCGGCGGCTCAAACAATCTTACGAGTACGACAGCTATCGGCAGCACTTCATCCAGTGTGTGGCTAGATTTCCCAGCGGTCATCAAAGCAGCTCAGGCCATTTCGCAAGAAATCGAGTTAGAGAACTTACTCGCGACCCTCATGCAGATTGTCATTGCCAATGCGGGCGCTCAAAGCGGTCATCTGCTTTTGTATCAAGAAGAACAATGGCAAGTTGTTGTCAAAGCCGATTCTGCTAAAATCGAGCCCCTCAATATCCCCTTGCAGCAGTATTCAAACCTCTCTCAACGATTAATTTATTCAGTTGCTCGAACCCAAGAGACGGCTGTGTTTGAAAACTTGAGCGCCGATCTTCAGTTTGTGAGCGAAGCCTATGTTACCCGCCATCAGCCAAAGTCAGCGCTGTGTCTACCGATTAGTCGGCAAGGCACACTCGTCGGCATGTTGTATTTAGAGAACAATATCACGGTGGGTGCTTTTACCTGCGATCGCATCGAAATCTTGCAGTTGATTACCAGCCAGGCTGCAATCTCTATTGAAAATGCCCGCCTATACCAAAAAAACGAAAGCTACTCGATCACGCTAGAAGCCGAAGTTGCCCTCAAAACCAAAGCCCTCAATCAAAAAGCTGACGCGTTAGAACACATTCTCAAAGAGCTGCGTCGCACCCAAGCGCAGCTCATTCACACCGAAAAAATGTCTTCTCTCGGGCAAATGGTCGCAGGCATTGCCCACGAAATCAATAACCCGGTCACCTTTATTCAGGGCAATCTCGCCTGCACTGCTGAGTATTTTGAAGATCTTATGAGTCTCCTAATGCTCTACCAGCAAACTTACCCTCAGCCCTCTGCGGCCATTGAGGCCAAGCAAGCAGAAATCGAGCTTGATTTTCTGTTGGAAGATGTGAGCGAAATTTTAAAGTCGATGATGGCAGGCAGCGATCGCATTGCCCAAATCGTCCTTAGTTTACGAAACTTCTCTCGGCTAGATGAATCTAACGTTAAAGCCGTCGATCTTCATAGTGGCCTTGAAAGCACCCTAGAAATTTTACAAAATCGTCTACAGGCCAGCGATCAGCAGCCAGAAATAAAAGTCATTAAAGCTTACGGCGAGCTGCCTCTAGTGACCTGTGAAGCCAGTCAGCTCAATCAGGTCTTTTTAAACGTGGTCAGTAATGCCATTGATGCCATTCGAGAGCAGCCTACCGCCGAGGCTGAAATTCAGATTCAGACAGACACTATCAGTCAAGGCGAAACCCAAAAAGTCCGAATTGCCATCGCCAATACCGGCAGCCCCATTCCCACGGATATTCAGACCCGCATTTTCGATCCGTTTTTTACCACCAAACCAGTCGGCAGCGGCAGCGGGCTCGGCCTATCCGTTAGCTACTCAATTATTCAGCGGCACGGAGGGACGATTTCAGTCAAATCATCGCCCACCCAAGAGACAGAATTTGAAATTTTGCTGCCAGTTTTAACCTTGCAGTCCAGCCCCTAGCCGATTTGGGCCAGCATCGGGAATTCTAAGGCTATCCTTCCTTCTAGAAGCCTTGTAGAAGCCATGACTGAGCTAGCGCCCTCTACTCCGACTGCTCCTAATTTAAGGGCTATGAGCCTGTCTGCGAGCGTAGCGACTAATACCACGCTAGATTTTGCGATCAGCACCGTACTAGATTTTTCAGCTGTGCTACAGGCTGCTCAAAGTCTTTCTGGAATGATGCCAGCCGATGATCGGCTACGCCTGTTGACTCAGATTGTGCTGCAAATTTCTGACGGCGATTGCTGCGCCTTGGCCTTTCCTGATGACCAGGGCATTTGGCAGTTACAGGCGATCGCGACCACTCAAACCGTAGAGATTGTCACAGCTCCGCTCGCTGGCCATCCTCGCATCCCGGCTGAGCTCATTCAGCAGGTGATTAAAACTCGCCGCACGATTGTGCTGAGGCATGAAACGCTCCCCCCTGCTAACAGCTATCTGAGCAAGCATTCTATCCAAAGCTTACTGTGCTTACCGGTTTTGAGTCGGGGTGATTTGGTCTGCGTGCTGTATGTCCAGTATCAATCATCAGCCGGTATGGTGACTAGCGACCATATTTCTATTTTGAGTTTTCTGTGCAGTCAAGCCTCTATTTCTATTGAAAATGATCGGCTGTATCGGCGATCGCAGCGAGCCTTAAAGAAAGCCAAACACTCACAGCGACTCCTCAAAAAAGTCATCGATACGATTCCGCAGGTGATTTTTTGGAAAGATCGAGACTCTGTTTACTTAGGATGCAACCAAAGGTTTGCGGCAATGGCAGGCGTCGCGTCGCCTGAGGAAATCTGTGGAAAAACAGACGACGATCTACCTTGGAGCCCAGCCGAAACGGCCTCGTTTCGGGCCTATGATCGCTAGGTCATAGAGCGCAATCAGGCTGAGATGCATATTATTGAGCAGCAGCGACAGCTAGATGGCACTACCCTCTGGCTAGAAACCAGCAAAGTGCCGCTTTGCGACGAGCAAGGTCACGTTTACGGCGTTTTGGGCAGCTTTGAAGATATTAGCGATCGCAAACAATCCGAAGAAATTATTCTCAAAAAATCGGAAGAACTTGAACAGACCCTAGTCAAGCTGCAAAAGACCCAGCTACAGATGGTACAGCACGAAAAAATGGCCTCTTTGGGCAACTTAGTCGCCGGTGTTGCGCACGAAATCAACAACCCTATCGGCTTTCTCAATGGCAGTATTGAAAATGCCCAAGCCTATGCCAAAGATTTGCTGACGCACCTAGCGCTGTATCAGCAACACCATCAGCAACACGGCGCTCATGAAGGTGATTTAATCAAGGCTCATGCTAAAGAGATTGATTTAGACTTTCTTCAAGCAGATTTTCTGACATTGATTAATGCTATGCAGGCAGCAACTGACCGGATCACGGCCATTAGCAACAGCCTGCGCACGTTCTCCCGCGCCGATACCGAATGCAAAGTACTGGCCGACTTAACCGAAGGCTTAGAGAGCACATTGCTAATTTTAAAATATCGGCTCAAAGCCAACGAAGCTCGACCCGCTATCCAGGTCACTCAAAGCCACGGCGAACTGCCTCATATTGCCTGTTTCCCAGGCCAGCTCAATCAAGTCTTTATGAACCTTTTGGCCAACGCCATCGATGTGTTTGATGAGGCCGCCCAGCAAACGTCTTTTGAGGACATAGAAGCGAGTCCACAAACGATCACGATCACCACTGCGGCCTTTAGAGCACAAAATAGAGTCGAAATCCGCATACGCGACAATGGCAAAGGCATGGATGCGGCTATCAAAGCCAGAATATTTGATCACCTGTTTACCACCAAAGCAGTTGGTAAAGGCACCGGGCTAGGTTTAGCGATCGCCCATCAAATTATTACCGAAGCCCACGGCGGTAGCCTAGAAGTCACCTCTGAACTGGGCAAAGGCACCGAATTTTGCATCGGCTTACCCATTGAGGCCACTGATATTGATTGAGGCCACCGGTATTGCGGTGTAGCCCGATTCTCTAGGCTCACTGCCGAACTCAAATCGCCAGCTCAAATCGTCTGACAAATCGCTACAAACGGCCAGTCAGCTTTAAAACTGTCGTCGCTCAAACACGGTGACAGTAACTGTGAGCAGCAGCGCCGTATAGATCAATCCATAGACCGCATTTTCTAGCAGGCTGCCGCCGCTCGGCGGGGCGACAAAGCCATTGGCAATCTCGTTTTTGAGATTCAGGCGCTCCAAATCGGGTAGCACCAAAAACAGCCCTTCTGCAATTCGACGAAAGTTCTCGCTTTCGGCAATTCTATTGAGTTCTAAAATATTGCGAGTTTCGTGGCCAACGGCAAAAATGGCCAAGGTCATTAAAGTCGCAAGTACGGTGCTTGTAATCACACCAAACATCATCGCAGCAGCGATCAGCAGCACCATTTCTAAAAACATAAAAAGCACCGCTAACAGCATCAAATTGAGCTGAAAGGGAACCCCGCTAATCGCTAGAAAGCTCAGCATTACGGTAATCAAAGCTACCACTAGCACTGCCATTACTAAGCTCAAACCCAAGTGTTTGCCTAGGATGAATTCCAAGCGGCTGACCGGCTTCGCAATCAGCACTAGCACCGTCTTTTTCTCAATTTCTTGGTTGATTAGCCCCGTACCGACAAAAACCACCACAAACAGACACAGCAAATTGATCGCCGCTAAGCCCGTGTCGATAATTAACTTGTTTTCAGTGCCCGCGGCGACTTCCGGTAACAGGGCAATCGCCATCGCCATAATCACGCCAAACACAGCCACAACATAGAGAATGCGATCGCGCACCACCTCTAAAAACACATTGCGCGCAATCGTCCAAACCCGAGAAAACCCCGCTACTGCCAAATCCATTCGCTGTTCCTTAATCGCTAAGTTCCAATCGTTCCATCAATTGTCTAAACAAACCGTTTAAATAAAGCACGCTTGACTGCTAACCTTAGAAACCAGCCGGGATCCACTGCACCTCAGGCATATCATCGCCACAGTCCACGCTCGTTAGTTGAGACGTCGGCGGCGTTCTTTCCGGAGATTCCCCGCCGATTGAACGGTTGTTAGGGCTTCTGTCAGATCCTGTAGCCGTTCCCGCAGCCGTTCCTCCAATCGGCACTGAGCGTACCCTATCTTCCGGGGTAATATTACAGGTGCGCTCTACAAAAAAGCCCACATCACGACTCACCGGCCCCTGCCAAATGGCCCGCAGCGTTAGCTGATAACCCTCCCCTAATCGCCTCGGCCCCAGCACATTCATGCGCCAAAACATGGCTTCCTCGGGTGCTGTCAGCCCGTTCAGGGCTCGCTGTGAAATCACCTCTAGTCGCTCTTGCCGGGTATACAGCCAGCGCTCTGTTTGATACCAGGGCTGATCGGCCAAATCGCCTTGAATAGCATCGACCACTCTATTTAAAAGGGGCACCCCTTGAGAAGTGGGTTGTCGCGTATTGGCCTCAAAATCGGACACAAAGGCGCTGTTGTCAAAATTACTGACGAGTAAACTAGGGTAGTTAGTCACCCAGTCTTGCACCCGGAAGGTAAACAAAATCCAGCAGCTCAACAGCAGATTGATTAGCGTTGTCATCACCAGCACCTGCTGTTGCTCCCGCTTAGGGGCTTTGACCTTTAAATCCCACTGGACAAATAAAGGCAGTGCCTTAATCGCCGTTGAGATCATCGGCCAAGCCGAAATTGCCCAGCGAAATCGGTTGTCTGTCCAGGGTCGAAACAAAAATAAGCACAGAAAAGCGCCGACAATCCAAGGGCCAATAGAGTAGTCATTGACTTTGATGGGCTTATCGGTTAGCAGCCACCAAATCGCGGCCGTAAAAAACATCCAGCTAAACGTTGTTAGCAGTTCGACGGCCCAATCCGTACCGTTGGGCACTACATCTAAAACAGCCGCCATCACCAAAGAAAAAAGGCTTAGCAGCAACAACGTCTGCCAAGAAAAGTAGGATTGGGGCCAGAGCGTTGCTCTAAACTGCTTGGTGAGATCTTGAAACATGTTTGCCTTTAGCTCCACTCTACGGCGACAGCGCGCAGCAATAGCAGCAATAAAACAAGGCTAAAGCTAATAGCATTGGCCTGAATAACGGTTTCGGCAAAGCGGGCGATCGCATGCTGCGCTTCACTGCGACCCCGCCTCGCTTGCAGATATCGCTGATCGCGCCTGGGCCTTTGGCTCTTGTCTGTTTCTGGCCAAGCGCCTTCTGCGCGCAGAATGTACTCTAAGCCCTTAAGCTTAATAAAGTAGGTCACAAAAAATGCTACTAGCCCGGCAATCAATAAAATGAAGCCGACCCGAGCACTCCAACCATTGAAAAGCAGCCGGTTAAATAGGACATAGCTGATAATTTGTGATTTTAGATCAGCCGGTGACAAAGGTTCTACCACTAAGAATGCAGCCCAGCCCACCACCACCGAGGCGAGATTGACAACAGTGGCATACTGCACGCTTTTTTGAAACCCCAAGCGAAACTGCTGCCGGTATAGACCGGCCTCCATTGAAATCGCTACCAGCAAAAATAAAACCTGAAAGGCAATCGCTCTCAGTGGCAGTATCAGTTCATAGTCCATCACAGCGCTCGATTACCTCCCCCAGTAAAAGCATCAACAAAAGCATCAACTTTTAGGCATATGGCATAGGGTATCGCCTGATGGGACCTTTGAGCTAGGTAGATGCGCGGAAAATTAAGGCTATCTTACACAACCAGCGCTTGTCCAGTGCACCAATACACCATCAAAGCGCCCTGCAAGCTGCCGCACAAAAGCATCATTACATCGTCGCAGCTATCATCTCGCCGACTTTGCTGAGCTAGCACAATAAACATCGGAAAAATTGGCAGCACATATCTTGCCATCGAATCGATGCCTGCACTCAGCGGAATCACGATTGAATACATCCCCACCAGCCAATAAGCAAAGCCAATTTTTCTGTAGCCAATGTTCAATAGCATCAAAGCCAAAAGGCTAAACCCTAGCTCTAGCAAAATTTTAGGGTTAGCGGTCTCGATGCCAGTGCGCCCAGCTTGCCAAAGGACTACCACCGGGTTGGCAATTTCTCGCTGCCAAGCGGCTTGATTTGTCTTAAAGTATAAAAAATCACCGGTTGCCTGATAGCTATATACGCAAAACATCAAAAGACCCAGTGGAATTAGCAGCAGAAACAAGCTATTAAAACGAACTTGCTTGAGCTTAAAGCCAATACTGCGCAGATACTCAAACAGCATTGGCAACACAATCAGCACACCCAGCGTTCTAGTCGCCGACAAAAGTGCGCCAAATACTCCTACTAACCACCAGTTTCGGCGCTTTGCGCAGTAGAAACACAGCAAAGTCAGACACAGATAAAGGGATTCTGTAAAGACGCCGGAAAAAATGAAAGAAATTGGAAACAAAAACAGGTACTTAATTGCGCGACGGGCGGTCTTTGGCCCAGCGTCTTTCACTACTAGCTGATACAGCACAAAAGCAGAGATCAGCAGACAGGCATTGGATATCAAAAGCCCTGCCAAAAAATATTTGCCGCCTGTGATCCCACCGATTAGCTTCATCAGCATGGGATACAGCGGAAAGAAAGGAAAATTTGTTTGATCGGGGTTGCCTGCAATACTCCCAACAGTGGAATACCCATTTTTGGCAATATCCATATACCAGTAGCTGTCCCATACGCCCCACAGATCTAACCCTGTGTATTTTGACCAGCTGAACTGTTTGCCGTAGCCTCTGTCTATGAAGGTGTAAGAGATAACCCCAATCAAAGTCAAGACAAACCGGGAGGACAAAAACAGCAGCAAAATATACCGCCATGCCGAAGCCCTTTGATGCCGCAAGGTGGGGGCTTCTCCCACCCATTTTTCAGCGGTTTCAGGTTGGGTGGTTGTCGGTTGGGTCAGTAATTTGCTGAGGCGGAGCATCTGAATAACTACCTAGTCTTAAGAGTGGTTGGTGTAAAGATAGCTTCAGAGCGTATGAATTTGCCTCTCTAAGGCGACACGCTCACAATGGCTACATATTTGCGGCATTCCAGACGAGCATTGAGTGAAATGCGCAGTAGAATGAAGCGAATCTTTTCTTTTTCTATTCGCTACTCATGCCCAGAGCCATTGGCATTCGCACTGCTCAAAACACGTCTGAGCGCCTCACTGGCCAAATTCACGTCTATGACGGTGAGGGCAAGGGCAAGTCTCAAGTGGCCTTAGGGGTCGTGCTGCGCTCGATTGGCTTGGGTATTCATCAGTTTATGGAGAGTCGGGTGCTGCTGCTGCGCTTTTTAAAAGGGCCTGGGCGCACTTACGATGAAGACGCGGCAATTGAAGCTTTGCAGCGCGGGTTTCCGCATTTAATTGATCAGGTGCGCACGGGTAGAGCGGAGTTTTTTGGCCCCGACGAGATTACTCAGTTTGACCGGCAAGAAGCGCAGCGCGGCTGGGATGTGGCTAAAGGCGCGATCGCTTCTGGGCTCTATTCGGTGGTTGTGCTCGATGAAATCAACCCGGTGCTGGATTTGGAACTGCTGCCGATCGCTGATGTGGTGCGATCGCTCAAACACAAACCCGACCATTTAGAGGTCATTGCCACCGGCAGAGGTGCGCCGCCTCAGCTGATTGAAATAGCCGACTTGCACTCAGAAATGAAGCCGCAAATTCATCAGACAGCGGCGGAACTTGGGATTGAAGGCATTGAGATTTATACCGGTGACGGCAAAGGTAAATCGACTAGCGCCTTAGGGAAAGCCTTGCAGGCTATCGGCAAGGGCATCAGTCAAGATCAGTCGCACCGGGTGATGATTGTACAGTGGCTCAAAGGCGGCCAGGGCTACACCGAAGATGCCGCGATCGCGGCTTTGCGCAAGAGCTACCCGCATCTAGTCGATCATCAGCGCTGTGGCCGCGATGCGATTGTCTGGCGCGGTCAGCAGCAGCCCATTGACTATGTTGAAGCTGAGCGCGGCTGGGAAATTGCCAGCACGGCGCTGGCCTCGGGTTTGTACAAAACCATCATTCTCGATGAGCTAAATCCCACCGTCGATTTAGAGCTGCTGCCCGAAGAGCCGATTACGCAAACCCTTTTGCGCAAGCCCAAAGGCACGGAGGTGATCATTACCGGTCGCTGCAAAAATCAGCCTGCTTACTTTCAGCTGGCGAGCGCCCATTCTGAAGTGTTTTGTCATAAGCACTATGCAGAGCGAGGCGTGGAGCTGAAGCGGGGAGTAGACTTTTAAAGGAAGGCATTAAAGCAAGCAAGAGGAAAGGCAAAAGATAGCAGTAAATTAAGGCGTGAGGTATCTGTGAAACAATTGACTATTTTGGTAACCGGCGGCGCTGGCTACATTGGTTCTCATGCAGTCAGGCAGCTTCAGCAAGCTGGCTACAAAGTTTTGGTACTCGATAACTTAGTGTATGGGCATCGAGAGATTGTGGAAAAAGCGCTTAAAGCAGAGCTGATAGTCGGCGATATTAGCGATCGCCCCCTGCTTGATCGCGTTTTCACCACTTACGAGATTGCCGCCGTCATCCATTTTGCTGCCTATGCCTATGTCGGCGAATCCGTCACAGATCCGGCCAAATATTACCGCAACAACGTTGTCGGATCACTCACCTTGCTGCAAGCAATGGTCGCTCATCGCGTTCATCACCTGGTATTTTCATCTACCTGCGCCACCTACGGCACCCCGGAGCAGATGCCCGTTACCGAAGATCAGCCGCAGCGCCCCATCAATCCCTACGGTCAAAGTAAGCTCATGGTCGAGCAAATCCTTCGCGACTTTAGCTGTGCCTACGGGTTGAGATCCGTTTCTTTTCGCTACTTCAATGCTGCTGGCGCGCATCCCGACGGCGATATGGGCGAAGATCATACGCCGGAGACGCATCTGATTCCACTGATTTTGTACGCAGCGTTGGGCCAGGGCAAAGATATTTCTATTTTTGGCACCGATTATCCGACGCCTGATGGCACCTGCATTCGCGACTACATCCATGTCGTCGATTTGGCCAGAGCGCATGTGATGGGATTAGAGTATCTGCTAGCGGGTGGAGAAACCAATTGTTTTAACCTAGGCACCAGTCATGGCTCTTCAGTGCGCGAAACCATTGAAACGGCCCGTGAGGTGACCGGTGCGCCGATTGTCGTCAGGGAATGTGCGCGCCGCGCCGGGGATCCGCCGGTACTGGTCGGAGACTATAGCAAGGCGGCTAAACTCTTGGGCTGGGCTCCTGAGAGATCAGATATGAAAACCCTGCTGAGCGATGCCTGGGCTTGGCATCAGCAGCGTCATGGGCCAGTGGGCTCAGAGTTGTCAGATTAATCTACCCGTTTGAGCAGCTTAAGGGAGTCGCAAAGTACTAATAGGCATATGAGCAACTTAATCAAAGCCTAAGATTGGCCAGTCAAGGCTGTTGCTCACTGAGGATTCCAAACTAGCACCTGAACTTCATACTCGGGCAAATCCAGCGTTACTTGTCCTTCCGTGACTTCTATATCGTAGTTTTTGGTCCATTCGTGCCAACTGCCCTCTTCGGGCAAATCACTCACCGTATAGTCAGCGATATAGTTATCAGAACAGTTCACAATCACGGCTACCCGTGCGCCCATCTCGTGCCAGCGCAGATATCCAATCACCTTGTTGTTGTTATCTTCATGAAAAACCGCAATATTGTCAGACTTCAACGCTGAATTTTGCTGTCGTAGTCCAATTAGCCCCTGATAGTATTTCAACAGACCCTCATTGTTTGAATTATCTAGTAAAGTCCAGTCCAGAGGTGCCGGGTCTAGCGTTTTATGCTTATATTCACCAAATTCTTCTCCCATCCAGATCATGGGAATACCCATTGCTGTAAGCACTAGCGCCGCGCCAAATTTCGCGCGCTTAAAGGCCGCCTCATCAAAGATATTGGCATCGGCTAAGATAGCCATCAATCTGTCTTGGTCGTGGCTAATAAGATAGTTAATTACAGTTGACGTACTCTGAAAGCCTTGCTGAGTCGGATCAATTAGCATTTTAGCGAGATTGATTCCGGCCTGTTCTTGAAAGATTAAATCGAGAAAGTTGTAGTGAAAGCTCACGCGCCAACTGCTGTCTACCGGGCCTTCTAATCCGGAAATTTCTGGCTTTTCAGGAATATGCTCTGCGGCGGTAAAGAGCGGCTTAGGCTTAGCGGCTAGCCCGGCTTGATCCACAATCCAGCTCAAAAATTCCGCATTGTCTAGCTGCTTGACGGCATCAAACCGCAGCCCGTCAAAATGGTATTCAGTAATCCAAAAGTTGACCATATCTCGCATAAAGTCGCGAGCCGGAAAGCGCTCATGGTGTTCGTCATAATGCTCGTAGTCAAATTCTGGCCCCCAGCTATTGTCCGGATCTTTGGGGTCGCGGCGATACCAATAATCGTAATCGATGGCAGTAAGCGGGCTTTCGGATTCGGAGTGATTGAGCACAATATCGAGAATGACGCTGATGTGGCGGGCATGGCACTCGTCAATCAGGCGCTTGAGATCGCTGGAGTTGCCATAGCTAGAGCGCAGTGCGAAGTAATGGCGCAGGTTGTAGCCCCAGCCAATTTCCATTGGGCAGGACTGTACGGGCATGAGTTCGAGCGCATTAATGCCCAAGCTCTGAAGATAGTCGAGCTTGCCGAGAATGCTTTTGAAGGTACCGCTTTGGCTGTTATCGGCGGTTTCTAGCGCAAAGTCTTGAACCAGCATTTCATAGATAACTAGCTCATTGGAGGCAGGTAAGCTGGCTGAATCGTGCTGCCATACATAGTCATCTAGAATGAATTGGCTGTTTTTGATGCGGGCGATCGCCACCTGATCCGTTTCATTAACTTCCTTCGCATAAGGATCAACCACCTCTACCCAATCGTCATCCTTATCAACAAAAAAGCTTTTAGATCGCACCCGAAACTTATACGGATAACAGCCATCTTCTAAATCAACAGAAATACGAAAGTAGCCGTCATCTCCTTTCTTCATTTCGATGGATTGGCCTGCTAAGAAATCTCCTATTAAAGCCGCTTCAGAATTATACGGAGCCCATAGTTTGAATTCAATAGAACTAGCCATAGCCTATAAAGCAACCTTAAATGAAGCTTTTGATATAAATTGTTTACAAGTAATAACAAAATAGCTGATTTCACTGCGTCTACCTAAATAGGTAACTAATCAATCTGATTTAAGGCGTAAACATAAATGACTAAAGTAATGCGTATTAGAGAGTTTGAACTGGTCAATTCGATAGATTTTTTGTTTAGCTCAATGCAGTAGTTATAATGATTAAGGTAATTTACCTACAGTCTCTGCCCATTCCTGTTATTTTTGTCTCATGGTCACTCCTTTTGATCCCACTTTTCATCTCGCAAAACCCAAATCAGAAGTTGATCAGTTCAAGACTATTTTGCAGCGCCTGAATCAGACCCTCACGGACGATCAAATCGTGCAAGATACAACCAATAGTTTAAGAAGCTATCTGCAAGTAGATCGAGTCGTTTTGTACTACTTTTACAGCGAGTGGGAAGGCCAAGTGACGTTTGAGTCCTTGAGTGATAAAAGGTTTTCTATCCAGGGCTCTACCGGGCCTGACCAGTGCTTTAATGACGAATATGCAGAGCTGTATTTAAAAGGTCGAGTAAGGGCAATAGAAAACATTGAAACTGAATCCATTCAGCCCTGTCACCGCGATTTTTTACGCTACATTCAGGTTCGCGCAAACTTAGTCACGCCAATTTTGACTAATCGCGGTCTATGGGGACTACTGGTGGCTCACCACTGCCAAGCGCCTAGAGCTTGGTCAGCAGCTGATATCGCAGAGATGGAAAAAGGGGCTTCAGTCCTGGCAACTGCCTCTTCTATTCAGGCTTAGGCAAAGCTACCAGTCACAACCATATTGAGCCTGAGATTGGGCCTGTCAGGAAAGAATTTAAAGCTTTACTCAATCGATCTTCTCGTCTAAGAGAGTCGCAAAATAATAGCGTACCGGCTTGCCCTCTCCCCCACCCCTCTCCCAAGTCTGGGCGAAGGGCTCCAGAGTTCAATCGCTTATTCCCCTTCTCCCAAGCTTGGGAGAAGGGGTTAGGGGATGAGGGCGTCGGTACATTATTTACACGCGACTCCCTAACGGGACTGCTGAGTTTGTAAGGTTGCGGTGTTAGGACGTGAATTGCCCGGCTTTAGCTTTGGGGATATTGAGGGCTGTGAAGCGGCCGGTAGCACCACTCGAAACTGGGTGCCGCTTTTGGGGCTACTCAATACGTCAATAAAGCCGCCGTGATTTTGGATAATGTTGAGGGAAGAAGATAAGCCTAACCCTGTGCCCATGTCCTTTGATTTGGTCGTAAAGAACGGATCGAAAATTTTGTCGAGGAACTGCGCCGGTATTCCGGAGCCGGTGTCTGCAACGGTAATAACGACAAAATTTTGGGTTGGATGATCTTTAAACAGCGCCTCTAACTTAGTGATCTGTTCATCGGGGCAAGCGGCTCCCATATTTTCGACCGATAGCCGCAGATGACCGCCTTGGGGCATGGCATCGCGAGCATTGAGGCAAAGATTTAGGAGGACTTGGGAAATCTGGTTTTCATTGCCTTCAAGCGGCCAAAGGTTGGGGGCAACAACCGTTTCAATCGTGATTGAATTTGAAAATGTGGACTGAATAATACGCTGAATATTTTGCACTAAGCTTTCTATCTTTAGCACATCGTGATTTTGTTCGGTGCCACAGGCAAATGAAAACATTTCCTTAGCCAGTTTATTGGCGCGGTTTGTACTGCTTTCAAGCACTTTGAACAGTTTTTGCTGATGGTCATTCTGGGTTATTAGCTTAGTTTGGAGCAATTTGGCTGTCATGCTGGTCAAAGCTAATAAGTTGTGGAGATCATGAAGGATGCCGAGCTTTAGAGCGCTCAGGCTTTCTAGACGCTGAATGCGTAAAAAGCGTGTTTCTAACCGCTTGCGATCGCTCACATCCGTCCCTTCCACAATTATCTGCTGGGACATCTGGCAAGGATCGCCTAGATTCTCTGTAAGTGCTGGCCCTTCTATAGATCTGATGGTTAAATCCAACGTTGCCATGTGATCGCCAGTGCCTTGCACGTCAGCGTCATAGCGAACCACTTCGCCAGTGGCCGCTGCGGTAACCGCCGCCTGTAGCTGCGATCGCCCTTTACCCAAAAAAGTCCATCCGGTGGCATCTGTTAAAGCGTGGCCAATAATCTGCGTTGCCTTCACTTTCCCAAACGTCAACGCGCTCGGATTGGCATCGAGCAGCGTGCCGTCGACATCGAGCAGCCAAGTTAAATGAAAAGATCGATCAAAAAACCTATGAAACCAGCGATTTTCATTTTTAACCAAGTCACAAGGTTGGTCATGCTGGCCGGGTTTAGTCGTATCGAGAGTCTCGTCAGGCCGCATAAGTTTCCCTCTTTAATTCAATGTTTGAATGCGTATATGTTATGTGGCACTGGCTGTGAATAAAACTTCAAAGTCATCTTGAAATATCTCAAAAGTCGTTTAAATACCTATGTCTAGAGTGCGAATGCTGACTACACTTACTACAGTAGTGCACAGACTGAAGACAGTCGGTTCGTTATCAGACATAGCCGCGATAAGGAGCCGAGACAGGTGTCCTCGCCGCTTAACCAAAAACCGCTAAGGCCCTGCTATATAGAGGATTTCAGCGGTTTTTATTAGGCTAAAATTGTAATGATGAATTTGTACGAATAAGTCCATTGCCCTAGTTAATTTTGGGCATTTGTCTTAGGACTCATCCATCGAAAGTATTAATAAATGCGGTTAACGCTGTAGATAATCGGTACATTTTCAGGTATTTCGGGGCAGTGCATCCAATCGGGATCATCTTTTAAGATATTTACTAAACCCTCTTGAATTAACGTCTCTATCTGAGATTGTTCTTTCAAAAAGTAATTGAGGGACTCAACGCTCAGACGAGAGGAGTCTCCTTGACAGTGAATGTAGTGATTACGAACACCGTTAAGCACATAGACGAGAAGCTTTTGCTGATAATAAGCCTTTGAAAAAGCCACTTTGTGTGGATAGGTAGGGACATTTGCAAGCGCATCTGCAATGCTTCTCTCCACAATGAGGGCAGTTATATTGACAATTTTACTGTTTATCTTCATCTATTTATTTTCATCTGCTTGTTTCTAGCTACTTATTCAGATGGGTGTTTAAAGAAGGAGCTGTTAGCGTCAAGTGACAATGAGTTGGGCTGCTGGTACGAACTGCTGTTTTGCAATCTTGACCCTAGCAACCGGTTATATTCGTTTTGCACAATCCGGTAGCACTCACAGGCCGTGGCTTCCAATCCAGGTCTATCCAAAATCGACAGCCGCCCTCTGGTGTAGCGAATCATCCCGGCCTGCTGCAAAATACCAGCAGTCACGGTCACACTAGAGCGACGAATACCCAGCATCTTTGCCATAAATTCATGCGTCAGCGCCAGCTCGTCTTCTTGGACGCTATCTTGCACCGATAGCAGCCAGCGGGCGAGTCGTTCTTCAGTCGTGTGCTGACGGTTGCACATCGCATTTTGAGCAACCTGAGTAAATACAGCCTGCATATAGAGAAAAATCAGCTTGCTCAGTTCTCCATTGCGGCGAAACTCTTGATTGAGCGAAATGGCATCGATCACCATCACATCGCCCGCAAACTGCACAATCATGCCGTTGGGGGTCAGCAATCCGCCCCAAATGGCCGGCAAGCCTGCAAAGCCCTCATTGCCAACAAGAGCGATTTCGGTCAGGCTGCCATCTTCTAGTAACGAAATCCAGGAGAGCAACGCCGTTATGGGAAAATAGAGGTGGGTAATCGGCTCCATAGGCCGGTAAAGCACTTCGCCCAAGGGCAGAGTGCGCCGATGTAAGTGAGGCTTTAATCGCTGATATTCTGCTGCTGGCAAACTTGCTAACAGCTGATTTTGAGCTACACCATCAATCTGCTGAGACATAGATGCAGTACCTCCTTAATAATTTAAATTGATTTTTCCTGAGTGGCTAAGGGCCAAAGCGCATCTGTTGATCAGGAAAAAGGTGAGTATTATATTTTTTTTAATAGGGTTAGAACTGTCAGTAAAAAAATAAGTAAAAAATTTCAAAGAAAGAAACAGTACACTAGAAAATCAGTGCCCTGAAAGACAGCCTGGGTAGCGAATTTTTGTATATTACAGAGTCGGTTCCTACTTAGTCAGTGCGATATCGTACCGACCACAGCTATTTGTCGCAGCTAAACCTTGTTCACGTCCAGAATTCGTCCAAAACTCGTCAAAAACTGTAGTTTTTGGGGTGAGGGAAACTTAAGATTTCAGCTTGGACGGGGTTTAAGTCGGTCAGGTTAATGAATTCCGCTACTCGATAGATAGACTCTCGACGGCTAAGTTCGCTAGCTCATTTCTTAGATCTTGGCAATATACATCCGGCGTATCTTTAAGTCTTTGCCGGAGCGATTTCATCCACCCGTGAAACCACCCGTCCTAAGGACGCTTGATACGCTTTGCAGTTATATACCCGCTTTTCATCGTCGATATCGTCCGCTATCGATAGGCAGATCCGGTAAGCAACTTGTGGTATCGTCAGCAATGCCTCGGGTCTTTCTCCTCGGCCATTTCATTGGCCTCCACTCGCTTGCTACTCTTCTATTTTACGCCCAGCAAACTTGATTGAAACCAGAATATAAGTTAAACAATATGACAATATGGCAGAATCACTGCATCGCCCCTACCCCAAAATTTGAGGGCTGTGAGTCCGATATTCCCAAACTATAAGCCCTGCGGGCATTCAAGAAAGGGGGATTGCGGAGCCCTTCACCCTCTACGATTTAATTGCCAAAAAAAAACTAAGGCAGCCCAAAGCTAGCAACCCTGACGTCTAAATCTTCCGATTGGGGGTTGTGTTCAAACACAAAGCTTCCCTGTTTGCGCTCATTGCCCGAGAGAAAGTCAATCTGTTGTTCGCCAGTTTCATCGCTGCCATCAGCGAGGTGTAGGGTTGCAATCACCTGCACCGTGCGCGCAATCTGGCCGCCGGTGTTGCGCAGGACAAAAGGTAAATAGTAGCGGCCCTCTGTAACCCGCGCGGGCTCTAGTAGCTCTATTTGAAATGCGGGGGGTAAGTTCTTACTGATCTGCCAGTCGTAAAGGACTAAGCCGACAATCGCCGCTAATACCAGCGTGCAAACCGAAAGTGTGAACCATTCTGCCAGCGATCGCGTCTTCTCTTTGGCTTCTGTGGCCCTTCTTTCAATAGAAATATTGTCTTCACCCATTCGTTCATTTAGCTTTATTCAGCCCAGCACTCACACCAAAATTCTCCCGGCAGCGCCACCGACTGAAGCCGGTAGCCCTAACACAATAATATTGCTTAGCCATTCTGGCCAAGGGTCATCGCTGCCCAACTGCTGAAAAAAGACCAGCATCAGCGCCGATGCGATCAGCACCACAATGTAGGCGAGCAATGTTTCCGTCAGGGGACTGAGCAAAAGCTGACGCAGCGCCCGTTCATTGCGATCAGTAAAGCCTGAAGCAAATACAATGATGTAGGAAATGAGTAAAGACGCCGCCATAATCAGCAACAGCCACAGCGGCGGCAGCGCTGATGCAATAATCGGAATTTCTTCGGTAGGCGCAATGCTAAACGCAATCACAATCGCGCCAATCAGGGTGGCATCGATATCGCCTAAAGTTTCACTCAACGTTTCACTTAACGTTTCACTGAAGGCGCTGCCTAGTGAATTGCGCAGGCTCACCGCCACGGCTGGCAGCAAAGACGATTCCTCGCTAGAACTAAGGGCGGAACTGAGCGTATAACTGAAGGTACGGCGCTGAATAGAGCGGCGGCGCTCTAGCGTAGAGCGGGCTAAAGTAACACCTAGCGAAAACGGCACCCCTTCAAAAATGAGTTTGCCCAGCGCTTCAGATAGGGGCGTTTCTAGGGTAATGCGGCGCAACAACAGCAGCGCGATCGCCGCGCAAATAATGCCAATGCCCAGCGCTTCAATGCTTTCTAATACGGTTTCGATGGGGTGGATGGTGAGCGATCGCCGAAACCCCTGAATTTGAGTTAGCAGCAGCACCACCACAAAGGTCGTAGCCTGCACCGCTAGCAGCCGTACTGCATCAGTCGATGAGCCAATCGTCCACACCTCCACGGTATACAGCAGCGGAATGCCAAACAAAAAACTCCCCGCTGCCCCGCGTAAAATTGCCCTAAGTTCCTCTATCCACATGGATTTACCGCTGTTACACATGAGTCTAAATGAACCTTAAAGAAATAAATCTACTGGCGGATGGGCAGCCATTACAAGCGATATATTAGCGATATCGCTAGCGGGCTCAAATTCATCAATATATTTTGATTGGTGAGACGATGCAGATGGGTTTACTACAAACAACCCCAGCAAAATCAATCCAATCAACCAGGCCAGACTAAACCGCTCGTTAGATCAACAAGCCCCTTAAGCAGCCGGTAGCCGGAGAAAAATCGTGGAAACTATCCTCAAAATCCCCCGTCTTAGTGTGCCGTCTTGGGTGGTGATGGGTGCTACAGCGATCGCGCTATCAGGCTGTAACCCAGCTAATTTAATCGCTCAAGGCATTGAGCGCGAACTGCCAAACTATGTCGGCCCCGCCGATCATTACGATGTTAAGATTACGGGCTTAAACTTAAGAAGCAACAGCGCTGAGAGCGTTTTAGCCGTGGGTGAACGGGTGCGGCCCGAAGGTGCGCCCGTGATTGATCAGCTCAGGTTGAGGCTTGAAGACGTACAGTATGACAGAACCGCTGAAAGGCTGTCGCAGGTGGGCAGTGCGCGGCTAAATGCCATTATCAAAACCGCCGATTTGGTCAATTTTTTAGAAGCTTATCGAAACGTGCGCTCGGCTGAAGTTGTGCTGCGATCGCCCAACTACGCTACCCTCAGCGTTCGCCCCCAGCTAGGCGATTTTTCTTTACCAGCGGGCATCGCCGTCGAGGTCACGGGCCAACTGATTGGCCAAGGCACGCAGCTCACATTTGACGTGAACAGAGTAACCGCTGCGGGCATTGATATCAGCAGCGTGGCCGCCGGCCGCTTGTCAGCGCTGATTAATCCCCTGGCCGATCTCCAAGCATTACCAATAGAAGTCACCATCACTGACGTAAGCGTAGCCGGAGACACCATCGGCTTAGAAGTCGTCGGCGATCCGGGCAGTTTCTCTCTATAAATTTCTTTCTATAAAAGCTATTCATCTGGCTATTCATCTGGCTATTTACCGGGCTCTCATCTGGCTTTTATATCTATAGAACGACGCTTCGAGCGCAGTCTTAGAGAACGATACGGATGGGTGATGGTTCATTCTGTCGATTAGGTCTGCGGTCTTAGCACCCGTTCCGCTATCGGAATAGGCAAAATTTGTATAGTACGTAACAGTAATTTGTTCGGATATTTGCATGTTCTGGATGAAGACTTATACTCATAGCATTACTCACCCCTACTCGCGCTTGGCTAAGGCGCAAAGCCCCTCAGGGAATCCATGAAGCAATTACTCAATGCACCATCCCAGAGACCCCTCCGCCGATGGTATCAGCAGCAGTCAGCGAAATTAGCTTACTATCGAGGTATGGCCTGTGCGCGCAAATCTTCCCACGCATTGGCTGTAGCCGCTTTCACCCAGGCGTTAGATAAAGGCAATAGATCCGCAGATAACGCTCAAAGAGATAACGCTTTAGAAGATAGGGCTTTGGTTATGCGCGGGATTAGTCGGGTGCAGCTCAGAGATTCGGTAGGAGCGATCGCCGACTTCACAGCCGTTATCGCCACTGCTATCGAAAAGTTTGGCAGCCATTTTGACCTCAATTCTCATCCTAATTTTTCTCATCCTAATTTTGAGGCCGAACCTGACTTTAGACTCGCCCAAGCCTACTACCACAGAGGCCGACTGCGCCAGCAAGCAGGCAATGAAGCTGGCGCTTTGGCGGACTGGTCAGCCGCGATTACCCACTGGCCGCACTACCCACAGCCGCACTATCACCGCGCGCTAGTCCATCTCAGTCAAGGTCAGCACACCCTGGCGCTAGCCGATCTCAACACGGCGCTAAAAAGCGATCCTACGATGGTAGCGGCCTACCTCCAGCGGGGGAACCTGCGCCATCAGCTCGGCGATATTCCTGGCGCGGTTGCTGACTGGGAAATTGCAGTCTGCAACGATTTCACCCTAGAAGACGCCAAGAAAAAGCTAGCCAACGTTCAGCAGGCCAACCATGACGCGCAATTCAGCACAATCTTAGCAGCGCCTTTAGCCCAAAAAGGACTGACCGTAAAAGTCACTCACAGCGGCTCTCAATTGGATATTCACACGTACCGTCAGCTCGGGACAGGCGTCAACTACTACACTTTGCCCGATTTGATTCGCCAGTATTTAGTGCCGCTGCACCTAGCAAATGTCAGCCGATTTAAGCTGATTGGTCACCTCACCGACATCAATCGCCCTGAGTGGAGTCAGCAATATGACCTGTACAAAGGTCAGCCTTGCCCGCCTAGCAACTGGCAAGCGGCATTTTCTACGCTAGTCGTCTTTCCACCCTTCGGCATTCCGGCGATTATTCAAGCCGCCAAGGTCAAAGGGTTTTACGAGCGCGGTCAATATGTTGAGGCGCTAAGCGCTTCTAAAGGGGTACGAGGACTGTGCGTGGCAGGCAGTGTCACGCTAGGCATGTTTGCCTTACTGCCTTTAGGCTACGCCGCGTACGATTCCATGCAGGCAACCCCGACTCTTTCAATCGTTAAGCCGGTAAAAAATACTCCCCATCGACCTTACGAACAAATCTTTCGCAACGAATCTGAGCTTTGATGTGATGTAGTTGAGGATCGTTTTCTGTTAGTTCCTATTCTGGCTACAGGGGCTTTTCCCGCGCGCGCTGCGCTGTGCCTAACTTCAGAGCATATTAAATAGGTAGGTCTTATTAAACTGATGACAAATCCCATGACTGGGGACGGGGGCACGCAATCAGGTGACATTCATCCTACATTTAATAACATTGTTCTACTTAAGTAAGTAGGCCCATCTAATGAAAGCTTACAGGCTGAAGGCTCCCAACCTGCGGGACGTGTAGGCTCTAAGTTTAAGCTCTACAGTCCTCTTTCTTGAATGCCTCTCGGACTATAGTGTGGGGTAATCACAATCTCTCGTAATCACAGCACTATTGTTTACCTTCAACTGCCTTACCTCCTTATATTTTACTCACGCCTACTTTACCCTCATCTGCTTTACTTACCATTGAAAACCTCAATCACAGTTTGGGTAAGGGATCTTTACATAGACAGGTGTTGTTTGACATTAATTTAGAGATTTTTCCGAGTGAAATTGCGATTATAACTGGGCCTTCTGGCTCTGGTAAAACAACGCTATTGACGTTGATTGGTGGGCTGCGGACGGTGAAAAACGGCAGCATACGGTTTTTAGATCAACAGCTTAAAGGCGAAAGTCAGCAGCGGTTGGTGAAGGTGCACCGCCAAATTGGCTATGAATGGCCATTTTGCTGGTTACTCACGACAACCGCATATTTAGATATTGCTGATCGGATCATTGAGATGGAAGACGGTCGGCTAGCAGCGGGCAGTCGAGCGGCAGCTAAAGCAGCGATTGATCGCTTGTCGATAGAGAAATAGGCTGAGAGAAATCAGCCCAAAGAGATATTTTTGAGTCCCGTCTTTTAGCCGTCTTTTTGAACCATCTCCTTAAAAGATTAAAATGCCAATGATGACAGCGATCGCAGCAAAGAACAAAGGATGAAATAGATCAGTTTTTTCAGAGCGATGACGGGCATCGATACGCCGACGATTTGACTCAGCCGAAACGCTGATCGGATGCTGTTCTCGTTCCGCTAGAAAACGCTGAGCGCGGTCGCGATCGCTGATCTGCTCAGTGAGTGAATTTGACTGTTCTAGGAGTGCCGAAGCGCTGATTAGCGGTGGAAACTCTTTGTGAAAATTGCAATTGAGGCAGTCAAAGATATTGGGCGATCGCCTGACGATGGATGGCTTACCGCAGCTAGGGCAGGCTACCGTTTCGCTGATAGCGGCATTATTAGGGAGCCGATGCTGACTTGACGCATCGCTAAGTGTCATGGCTAAAAATGAGGTGGCAAGGCGTGACGTTTTCATAGGAGATGAACACCTAAGGTGAATTCAGACGTAATTCTACGGAGATAAAACCGCATAAGGTATTAAGTTACGTACAATTACTCCATACTAATCGCATATTTGTTAGTAAGCTGCGTCCGCATAACTACGTAATCCCTCATAATTCCCGTTTTTTCAGACAATCGGTAGATCAAAAGGCGTCAACAGAGCCGACAGGTTGCGTTAGGGTGTGGGTGTGATCGATAGTAAATAACCGACAGGTAATCGGTAATTAATGACTAACTCGCTTGAGAACGCTGCACCTATGGATTGGCTAAATCGACTGCCGCGCTGGATGATATGGGGGCTAGCATTGCCGCTACTAGCGCTCAATGGCTGGGTAGCGCTACAGATTTTTGCCTACTTTCGTTCACAGCTCACGATTTTTTTGACAGCAACGCTGCTGTCTTTTGTGCTGAACTACCCGGTGCAATGGATGGCGCGCTTTAGGCTGCGGCGATCGCTGGCAATCTTCCTAGTTCTTTTAATCACGGTCGCGGTGTTGAGTTTGCTGGGCGTTTTGCTGGTGCCGCCATTAATTGAGCAAATCAACGAACTAGCCGGACGGCTGCCAAGCTGGCTAGATTCAAGCACTTCACAGCTCACCGCTATTCAAAACTGGGCCATTAGCCTCAATTTACCGCTCGATCTCACCCAGCTATCCGCTTCGCTTCAAAGCAAAATCACCTCCCAAGTTCAAAGCCTCAGCGCTGGGGTGCTGTCGCTATTGCCCGATGCGATTAGCGGCGTCATCGATTTGGGCCTGACGGTGGTCCTTACCTTTTATTTACTGCTGCACGGCGAGCGGCTATGGAACGGCATTTTTGAATGGCTGCCCAGCAGTTGTAATGAGCGCGCTAGGCCGCTGATTCGGCAGAATTTCCAAAATTATTTCCTCGGCCAAATTACAGTGGCGCTGCTGATGGGCACAGCCATGACGATTGCCTTTGTAGTGATTCGAGTGCCGTTTGGTCTATTGTTTGGCATTGCGGTTGGGGTGGCGGCGATTTTCCCCTTTGGGCCTTCGCTGAGCATCACCATTATTAGCTTTTTGACGGCGCTGAAGAGCATTTGGCTAGGGGTACGGGTGGTTACAGTAGCCGCTGTGATTGATCAAATCGTGGAAAATGTGATTGCACCTCAGCTCATTGGCGGCTTTGTTGGCCTCAACCCCGTCTGGATTTTGGTTTCTTTGCTAGTGGGCACCAAAATTGCTGGCTTTTTAGGGCTGATTGTTGCCGTACCGGTTGCTAGCTCCATCAAAAGCATTCTAGAAGCTAGCAAAATGCCGCCGCCACCCACATCTGAGGCCACTACCGATGCCGCCGATGAGATTAAAGAGGTGCCATCAGAGCCCGCGACACTCGCTTCTGCTTAAGTATTGTGATTTTGATGTTGGACTATAGCGTTTCTCAGTTGGCTAGCGTCCAGAGATCTCTGTGAAACCTTTACGGCACAGCAGGCCAAGTGAGTCGCGGCGTACGACTACATCCGCACATCCGCACGCCGCCATGTCTGCTCGAAACAGCCCTTTTCAAGACGGCAGCGGCGGCACTGAAAGCTGCGTTTTATCTGCACTAGAGCGATGCGTTAAATCCATGAGGAGCTGAGCGTAAACGCCTTCTTGCATACCCGGCGCGCTTTCACGGCCCGCATCGATGCAGTTTACCCAGTGATTGACGACGCGCACAAAAGGCGCAATCCGCCCGTCAGCAAAGGTTTTAGGAAAAGCAAAGCGCTCAGGCGTGGGAATTTCTTTGAGATCGCTACCTGCTTCACTCGCAAACACTTTAAAGCCATTGACATAATCGGTTTGACTGGCGTTGCCAATAACAAGCGTCCCTTGATCGCCATACACTTCTATCCAATGGCCGCGTCCGGCGTAGCTGACGGCGCTGAGCGTGATTTGGCAAAGGGTACCGTCGGCGAGCGTGAGTGCGATCGCACAAATATCATCCGAATCGACCGGCTTAAGGTCGCCCGTTTGCGGATCAGGCCGCTGCTTAATGGCGGTGCTAAGGGTGGCGCTAAGGCTAGCAACCGGGCCAAACAGCCAATTAATATAGTCAAACGTGTGAGAGCCAATCGAGCCGAGTGCACCGCCCCCGAGCTGCTTTTGAGCGTACCAGTCCCAAGCCCGCTGCGGATTAGCCCGACTAGACGCTAGCCAATCAATTTTGATCAGGCGCTTTTGGCCCACTATGTTTTGGCTTAATAGTTCAGCGAAATGCTGCCACTCAGGAATGTAGCGAAACTCAAAGTCGGGTGTCACAATAACGTTGTGCTCAGCCGCTAAAGTCTGAAGGTGCTGGGCCTGATCGACTGAAAGCGTCACGGGTTTTTCAAGCAGGAGATGTTTGCCTGCTTGAATAATCGCTTTGGCCATGTCGTAATGTGCAAACGGCGGGGTCGCTAAGGTGACCGCCTGAACCGTTGGTTGAGCCAAAATTTCGTTCAGGTCACTGCTGGCAAAGCCAATACCATATTGATCGGCAACGGTTTGAGCCTTAGTTCTATCGCCATTCCAGATTGCTACCACATCCGTGCGATGGTGCGCCTGCAAACCCGGAATATGAACCTTTTGTCCAAAGCCCGTGCCAATTACCGCCACGCCTATCGATGCTGAAGCCACAAAAATGTCTCCCAATACCTATCTTTAACAGCCTACAGGGAACTGGCCTAGCTCGGTTTTTCGCTGAGCAAAAAATGAATCCCTTTCACTGCATTTACCTCACCGCATTTACCCCGCCACATTTACTTCCACATTCACTCACGCATTCACCCACCCATGAACAATACTGAACGCATCTTATCTAGCATTGCCGGAAATCCTTGGGCTGGCCTGCAAAAGGCCGATGAACGCTGGAGCGTTTACAAACAAGGTACTCGCTCAGTCCCGACAGTTGTAACTGAGCAGTCAGCGGCCTTAGCGGTAGAGATTGATTACGACGTCGTAATTTGTGGCGGTACGCTGGGGATTTTGTTGGGGGCGGCACTTGCGGGTAAGGGCTGGCGGGTGGCTGTGCTAGAGCGCCAAGCCCTGCGCGGACGCGATCAGGAGTGGAATATTTCTCGGCGTGAGCTAGATGCGCTGGTATCGCTAGATCTGTTAAGTGAGGATGAATTAGCGCAAGCGATCGCCTCTCAATACAACCCCGCCCGTATCTCCTTTGCTGGTGGCGACGAGCTATGGGTCAAAGATGTCCTTAATATTGGCGTAGATCCCGTCTATTTACTCGAAACGCTTAAGCAAAAATTTCTCGCCAATGGCGGCAAGCTGTTAGAGTACACTGCCTTTCAATCGGCTACTGTCCACCGCAACGGGGTCAGCATTCAGACGACGCAGCCATCGGCACAATCGTCTACACCGCAAACAGTCACCAGCCGATTATTAATCGATGCGATGGGTCACTTTTCGCCAATGGTGCAGCAAGCGCGCCAAGGCCAACCGCCCGATGCGGTGTGTATGGTCGTCGGCACCTGCGCTCAGGGCTATGATCACAATCAAACTGGCGATTTGATTGCATCGTTTACCCCCATTCAAAATCAGTGTCAGTACTTCTGGGAAGCCTTTCCGGCCCGCGATGGCCGCACCACCTATCTATTTACCTATTTAGATGCCCATCCCAGTCGGCTGAGCCTAACCGCTTTATTTGAAGACTACTTCACTCTATTGCCTGAGTATCAAACCGTCTCACTCGCTCAGCTCAACTTTGTTCGCGCGCTGTTTGGCTTTTTTCCTTGCTACAAAAACAGCCCCCTACAGTACCCTTGGCCTCGCACCTTGGCCGTTGGCGATAGCAGCGGCAGTCAATCACCGCTTAGCTTTGGCGGCTTTGGGGCCATGGTGCGCCACCTCACCAGGCTGAGCTGCGGCATTGATGCCGCCTTAGCTGCCGATGCCTTAGATAGCAAGTCACTGGCGCTGTTGCAGCCTTATCAGCCGAATCTCTCCGTCACTTGGCTATTTCAAAAAGCCATGAGCGTCGGCATCAACCAAACGCTACCGCCCAATCAAATCAATCAAATGCTCTCGACCATTTTTTCGGAGATGGCTGATTTGGGCGATCCGGTGCTGCGCCCTTTTCTCCAAGACGTCGTGCAGTTCCCAGCGCTGGCTAAAACAATGGCTCGAACGGCCACGCGCCATCCGCTATTGGTCGCGCGCATTTTGCCTCAAGTGGGCGCGGGCTCAGTCGCTAGCTGGCTGCGACATTTTGTCACCCTAGGCGGCTACAACCTTTGGAATACAGCAGAACAAGCGGTAGAAAGAGCGCCGCTAAAGTCGGCTAAAAAACAGTACGTTGCAGAGCGTTGGCGAGAGGCCCTTCAGTACGGAGCGGGCGGTGACTATAAGCAGGCGGAAGGCAGCAGAGCAAAAACAAAGAACGGAAGATGAAGGACCTCAATGAAGGATCCCAGAGGGAGGACTGAAATTGAACGTTGCAAATATCCGAAAAGTTTAACTTAATGCCTAACTTTGTGATCGCGACGCCTCAAAATCGATCTACGTTAGTAGTCTGTTTTACATTTCTTGCGCAGACCATCGGGATCTGCTAATGCCCATGAAGATTGCCGCCCGCATTCAGCAAGTCACCCCGTCGATGACCTTGGCTATTTCTGCCAAAGCCAAAGCCATGACGCAAGCAGGGCTAGATGTCTGTAGTTTTAGCGCCGGTGAGCCTGATTTTGATACCCCTCGGCATATTTGCGAAGCGGCCAAAACCGCCATCGATCAGGGCAAAACCCGCTATGGCCCCGCAGCGGGCGAACCCGCTTTGCGAGAAGCGATCGCTCACAAATTGCAGACAGACAATCAGCTCAGCTACCACCGTGACAACATTTTAGTCACCAATGGCGGCAAGCACTCGCTTTACAATCTAATGATGGCGATGATTGAACCGGGTGATGAGGTGATTATTCCTGCACCTTATTGGGTGAGCTATCCGGAAATGGTCAAGCTAGCAGGCGGCACTCCGGTGATCGTGACCACAACGGCTGACAACAACTATAAAATTACCGCCGATCAGCTCCGTCAGGCGATTACAGCCAAAACCCGCTTATTTATTCTCAACTCGCCTTCTAATCCGACCGGCATGGTGTATAGCCCGGATGAACTGCGCGCCCTAGCCGCTGTTGTCGTAGAAGCTGATATTTGGGTCGTATCGGATGAAATTTATGAAAAGATTTTATACGATGAAACGCAGCATGTAAGCATTGGCGCAGTTGGCCCAGAGATATTTGCCCGCACGATTATCAGCAATGGATTTGCCAAAGCCTATGCGATGACGGGCTGGCGATTGGGCTATTTAGCGGCACCGACTGAACTGATTGAAGCGACCATTACGCTACAGAGTCACAGCACCTCTAATGTCTGTACCTTTGCTCAGTATGGGGCGATCGCTGCGCTTACTGGCCCTACGGACAGCCTTGACACTATGCGCTCAGCTTTTGCTAAACGCCGCCTCGCAATTATGAACATGGTGAACAACATTGACGGTTTGAGCTGCGTTGAGCCACAAGGCGCTTTTTATCTCTTGGTTGATATTAGCCAGGTCGGCAGTCAAATTGGCAGTCAAATTAGCAGTCAAACCGGCAACCAAATCGGCATGGATTCTGTTGCATTTTGCCAACAGCTTTTAGCCGAAAAGCATGTCGCTACCATTCCCGGCGTTGCCTTTGGTGCAGAAGGCACCCTTCGCATTTCCTACGCAACCGATATGGATACCATTGAGCGTGGAATGGAGAGATTGAGTGGATTTGTGCGATCGCGCTGAAAATCGCACACGTCGATTATCCAAGTGACTCAGGATTCCAAAATTCTAAGGCGCTAAAGATACTGAAGTCTCGAAAATTGTACGTCCAGACGGGGCAGCGGTGTTGAAGTGCTGTCAGCATCACAGTGGCATCTTCAAGCGAACCTTTCCACTGCGGCAGTTGAGCCACAACCGCTTGTAGTTGACTGAAAGCTTCTGCATCTATTGCGAGCACGTGTAGAGTGTCGTTCATCATCAGCAACGTTTGCTGAGCAACCTCTGGCCGAGTCCTTTGTAGTAGCCATTTGTAGACCTCGAAAACAATTGGCACTGGTGTCAGCAAAAGGGTATTGTTTTCAATGAGCTGCCTGAAGCCTGCAACGCCTTGAGCATGGTAGGTATCTTTGGCGTAGAACAGTGCGATCAGCGGGCCAGCATGGAGCACAATTTGCTTCAATCTTCAAAATCCTCGGCATGTTCAGCCGCGCCTCTAGGCGCATCGGTGACGATACCGGCGAGTGCTAACAGCTTAGAGCTGTCTTTAGGTACCAGTCGAACCTGTAGTGCTTCTTGAATTAGCTCAGCCAGCGAGGCAGTTGAATCGGCTTCTAGGTAAGCCGTGAGTTGCGCAGCCAACTGGTCAGGGAGTTCGATAGTAAGCTGTGTCATACGATAATTTTTCTTGTCTGTCTAGACATTCGGACGATGGGCTACGTGTAGGCTGCATTCATTGCTAGTCTATCGCATGGCTAATCGAAGATCATTCCACTCCTGGCCAACAGGCCGGTGTATAGTTCCGCTATTCTTCTGGCCGTAGCCACCGATCTATTAGATCATGTAGATCAGCAGCGCTTTCGTCATAAAAAAAATGTCCGGCTCCTGCCACTTCAACAAAAGTGAGCTGATCGTTGAGCGTGCTAATGAATTGTCCCCATGAGATGGGAACAACGCGATCGCACTTCCCCCACAGCAATAGCGCTGGTATTTGCAGCAGCGGCACCAAATTTTGGGTCATCGGGCTAAAGCTAGCCGCTGTGCGCGACTTCACCAAATAGCAAAATGTCCGCGCCGCCCCCCTTTCTTGCGTCGGCCGCACAAATCCATCAATTAGATCCTGATTTACCCGCTCAGGATTTTGGTGAAGCCGACGCAGCACCGAGCGAATAAAGCTAGGCCGACGTGCCAGCCTAAACAGCGGCCGCAGCAGCAAAGGCGAGGCAAACCAGCGCTCTACGACCGCGCCTACTTTCGCCGCTGTGCCGCCCAGCTCTTGCCGATCCGGTGGCAGGGTCAGCATCACCAGCCGCGCTACCTGTTCAGGATGCGTGGTTGCTACCTGCAAAGCCACCGATGCGCCTAACGAATGCCCCATCAAAATCATCGGCCGACCGCCCAAATGAGCCTGCCAAAAAGCGGCAACCTGAGCCACCCACAAATCCGTATTGAGCTCACTTGCAACCTTTTGTGAGCCCCCAAATCCTAGCAAATCCAAGGCATAGACGGGCCTTTCTTGCGCAAAGGCAATCAGATTTTCTCGCCACTGTTCTAGGCTAGAGCCCGCCCCATGTAGCAGCAAAAGCGGTGCATTATGATTTTGAGCGCTAGCTCCATGACCAGCCCCGCGACTAGCTAAGTGACTAGCCAGATGGGTGTAGCGAATCTGCCAGCCCCGCCAGTACCAAAATCGCTGTTCGCCCAAGTGAACGGCTCCATCTGCATTAAGCGCGGCCAGATTTTCGGCCAGATTCGCGGCCAGATTCTCGCCTGATGTCGCTAAGTGGTTGGCCTGTGTGTGCTTCATAGCATCTACTTTACTCGCTACCCGCTTTACTTCATGCTATTAAGGATCCCGTTTTTTAGGAGTCATCTTCATGGATCCCGTCAAGCTGATGAAGCAAGAAGTCGGTCGCGCAGCGGCGGCTCAGGTCAAATCTGGTACGGTTGTGGGGCTAGGCACGGGCTCAACCACCGCATTTGCGATTCAATTTATTGGCGAGCGCATTGCAGCGGGCGAACTCACGGATGTCGTCGGGATTCCGACATCTTTTCAGGCTTCAGTGCTAGCCAAGCAGCATGGTATTCCTTTGAGCACACTCGATGATGTCGATCATATCGACATTGCCATCGATGGCGCAGATGAAGTCGATCCGCAGATGAATTTGATCAAGGGCGGCGGCGCAGCACATACTCGTGAAAAGGTCGTAGATGGCTTGGCTGAGCGGTTTGTAGTGGTAGTCGATAGCTCTAAGCTAAGCGCTAAAATTGGCACTATTTTTGCCCTACCCGTCGAAGTGCTGCCGATGGCAGTAGCACCCGTGACTCGCGCGTTGACCAAGCTTGGCGGCAAGGTAGAGCTGCGCATGGGCATCCAAAAAGACGGCCCGGTGATTACCGATCAAGGCAATATGGTGCTAGATGTCACATTTGATGGCATTGATAATCCGGCGCAGATGGAAAGCACCATCAACAATATTCCGGGCGTATTAGAGAATGGGCTCTTCGTGGGGTTAGCCACTGAAGTGCTGATTGGGGAAGTTAAAGATGGCAAGGCGACGGTGCGGAGTTTGTAAGGGCAAGGCCCGACTTACGGCTGAGGGTCTGCGGTGGGTTGGGTGAGTGCGCAGCAGTCTAAAACGGGTGCGGTGGCAATCTCTGTAAGGCCAAGAGTGCTTAGAAAGTGAGTCCAGCTCCGGGCTGAAGCATCATCCTCATTGGCATTATCTTGGTGAGCTAAACGCATGGCGGCTAGCTCACTCAGCGCGTCTTGCAAAAAACCGTAGCTAGCATACAGCGCCGCTCGATTATGAGGATTGCCCTGATCAAAGATACGGCTGAGGTTGGGATTAACCGTGCGGCGCTGTATCCACCCATCTACTGTCGTTTGCTCGGTATCATCGCAGCCTACCGTAAAAAACCAGTGATAGGGTTTGCCCACCTCTAGATCAAATGAAACCGGCACTCCAATGATGCCGGGTTGGGCGGTTTCGCCGCTGAGCTGAGCTTGAAAGAGGGTGCGGTTAAGCCCGTCTTTGATCATAAATTCTGTGGGCGTGTTAGCTGAAAGCGGTGCGGGCAGATAAAACCACAGGGTTGGCTGGGCTTGAGTTGTCAGCATTCCGACGGTTTCTTCAGTTCTCGTGACACCGAGTTCGGCAACGGTGCGGCTGTCGACATAGGCAATGGCTGTGAGCGGGATTTCGGCTTGGCAACCGCCCCGAGAGCCGCCGCCGCGTCTGCGACCGCCAGGGCGACCGGGATTGACCAGCGTGTCCGGATTGAACTGAATCGGCATCGTGGGCAAGGTTTCGGCGTAAGCAGATTTAAGTAACAGTTCAGGGGACAACAAAACGATTGAGAGAGTGCTAAGGATTATTTTTTGAATTGTTTTTTGAATTGCTTTTTGAACTGTTGTTTGAATGAAGGAGTTGATAAGTAGTGGCACGGATTCTCTCCTAATGGATGACTAGAGGCACGGGTGGCAACAAAGGCTGAATGAATAGACTCAACGACCGGGTGTTTTGTTGTCTTGTGTTTTGTTGTTTTGTATTAGCGTAGATTGGGCGGTTAAAGCGGCGATCGCACCACTCACAGGCAACGCGATCGCACCCGGCACCCAGGGAATCCACAACCCTGATTTTGTCAGCCACAGCCAGCAGGCCAACAGCAGTACCCCTTCAGCGATCAGCAATCGTAGCCACAGGCGCAGCCCTAGTGGTTTGCCAGCAAATGCGCCCAGCAACCCACCGATCAAGGCCCAAAGCGCGATCCAAGTCATTTCCTGCCATTCTGGCCAGCTGGTAATAATTGCTCTAGCGGGCGTATCTAAAGCGGCACTCAGCAGTTGAGAAATCATTTGCGCCTGCAAGAAAACGCCCGCAGCTCGATCTTCTAAAGCCGAGGTGGGGGTGTAGGGGGTGAGCCAGCGATCGCCCGCGCCAAAGTCCATATCCGTCGTCCCAATCAGCACAATGCGGCCCTTGATACTGTGGCGGAGTTGTTCTAACGGTTGAGCCAACACCTCAGAAACCGTAATGCAGTCGGCGGGCGTTTCGATCACAGTTCCGCATTCTGGATTTCTCGAAATGCGATAATTTAGCATAATTTGAGATCCGCCTTCTACCTCCAGATGGTGATAACCCCCAAAAGCAGCCTGCGTAATGGGCGTAATGGGCAGTTCAGAACTGCCTTGAGTGGCTTTTAAATAGCGGCTAGCTAAAACAGTGCTGAATGTGTTGAAAGCTTGGCAAGGAGAATTGGGCGGCGGCTCTAGCTGAATCAAATGGCGGCGCAAAATGTGGTCACTACTTTGATCTTCAATAAAGTCACTCGCACCCATTCGAGTGATGTCTTCAATTTCTGGCGGTGGCAGCTTGCCAGCGGTATCGGTGCCGCTATCAGAGACTTTGCAAATGGCAATTAAATTATCAGTAGTTTGAAGCTTGGCAGCTAGAGCTGGATCGTTTGCTGAGGCGTCTCTGTAGATGTCTAGTCCAATGAGTTGAGGTTCTAGAGGAGTGAGCTTATTGAGCAATGCCAGCAGCGTTTCATCCGCCAGAGAACTCTTGCCGGTAGGGTTGGGATAAGCGGCAATATCTTTTTCGGTGTTGGTAATAATCAGCAGCCGATTATCGATGTTTTCAGGCGGACGGCTGCGCAGAAGCAGGTCGTAAGCTTTGAGCTCAGAGGGTTCTAAAAAACCTAGCTGACGGCCTAAAAGAACGGCGATCGCGATCGCCATCCCGACGCCCATTCCTTGCCGAAATCGGTGCTGAAGCGATCGCAGCGGTTGGACAGCAGGCGGCTCTGTGGTCGATTTTACAGGCGGTTGGAGATCAGACGGCTTGAGGGGAGAAATAGCGATCGCTGCATCCGCAAATGGGTGAATCTTAGCGCGATGACTCTCAGCTTTACCCTGCAAAGAACGCCAAGTCGGCGGCGTTTCCGCCAGATTTTGCACAATCACCGGCAGCCAAGTTGCACAAGGGAAGCGGGTTTCTAAGCCTTGAAGCTTTTCGCGGGCCTCACGCACCGACAAATAAAAAGGTGTACCGCTCGAAAAAGCATCCAAAAATCCCTTCAAAAAAGCATGAGCCACCTGATCCGGTACCGGCTCACGCATGACCAGCACCTGCGGAATGTGCAAGTCAGCCAGATCAGCCGCTAGCCCGAGCCCATCACAAGAATTAAAAATAGCCGTATTCAGGCCGCGATCAATCGCTTTACGCAACGCGTGTTTGAGCTGAAAAATCGTGAGCTGCTCAGTCGCATTTAAAGACATTTCACCGCTGCCGTCTGGAGCGCAGTCTTCTCGGCTGCGGCTATGCCCTGCAAAGAACAAAATATCCCATCCGGCTTCGGCCCACAAAAACTGATTAAACACTTCCAGGCTGGGCTCTTTTAAAAAGTGAATATCCACATCTGATAAGCTGCTCAAAAGCGCCTCATCAACCTGCGTATCGAGCCCCGCCGCGCTGCCCATCACCGCCAAAATCCTCACTTTTTCAGAGCGTTTACCGGGATAGGTAACCTGCTGATATTCCAGTGCGCAAATGCCGACTTCCGCAAAGGGATAGCGCTGAAAAAAATGCAGATCGTACCAAGGCAGTCTTTGCAGCAGCGGGTCTTGAGTTTGGAGTAACACGCGGACAGTATCTTGCGGATTAAGCTGTTCTAATAGCTTTTCGCGAATGGGGCGAAAGGGCTCGCTGTTGAGCCAATGATGCAAGCGATCGCGCAACCGACGGCTCAGTGCCTGACAGGTTTCTCTTGCCGCCACATCAGAAACATTCGTTACCCCCGCCAGCGGCCTTATCCGATAAATCGCGCCGATTTGCCCATAGGCTTGCTGCCAGCGCCGATAGAGATCGCGCACCTCAGGCGCAGGCGGTAACGTTGCCTGAGTTTCAGCTTGCGGATTGAGCCCTTCTTTGCCAATTTGCACAGCAGCGGTGTAGCCCGACTCAAGGCTACCAGGGCCAATTTTGATGACAATTCGCTTGCTTGTGCGCTTGCTCACAGGGATAGATAGGGATGGATTAAAGGGGCGTAAAGGCTAAATCACAAACTGTTCTTCAAAGGCAGCTTCTGCCATGCTGATGCGGACGCTAAATCTCTCCTCCGGCTGACCGCTCAGCTGAAACTGGAGATAATTATCAATCGCTCTCGAAGTTGCTGGCGGAAACAGAGCGCTACCTTGTTCATCAAATATGCTCAGTTCGAGCCCATCTGGTAAATAAGGAGATTCGCCCAAAGGGTGAACCTGCACCGTGATATGGTTACCGGCCCAACTATCATCCGGAGCATCCGGAGCATCCGGAGCACTGACTTGAACAGCGGCTTGAGCCAAATGAATCACTAACGCAAGCTGAACCAACTCCCCCGAGCGCACTTCTAAATCAATGGGCCGAGCGCGACTGATATCTGCTGCGCTGCGAGTATCGCTCAAGCGATCTACATTGCGAAAAGCAAAGCTCACATTAGCCGGACGCAGCAGGTCTTCAACCGCTTGCCAACCTGCGGAAATGGTACCTTCTAACCAGCCTCTAAGGCAGGTGTAGGGAGCGACTAAGCTCCGATGAATGTCATCTAGCAGCGCCTCTATCGACAAAAATCTTTCTAAAGCAATCTGCGTCTGCTCCGCCACCGTGCGTGTAAACCCCAACAGCGTCGCTCGGTTATTTTCTTCATCTAGCATCACGGCTACATAGCCAGCCCGGTCATGCCAAGCTGTAGGCGGAACGTAGCAAGCCTTCTCACCTACCGCCACCGGCCGACACTCCAACACCCCCCACTGCGGCACTTGCAGATCACAGGCATCAGCCATCATCTGCATCATCGGGTTCCAGCTGTCGCTCTCGGCGAGGCGAGTAGGTATATTCATTAACTGCAAGTAAGTATTCACAGCGCATACCGCTAGCGTATTACGGCGAATCTGCGGCGCTTTCTCAGGAAAAGGACACTGCTCGGCAAAACGCTGAGCTATTTGCCAAAATTCTGTTGTAATGGGGAAAGTAATGCCAAGCTGCTGAAACTGTTGGGTGGTCATACGCTCAATGCCTAAATAGGCTGTAATGAAAGCTGTAATAGATCGAAGAAAGAAAGCACCGTTAAAAAGCCGAAAAAACTAAACAAGTCGAAAAATAATGTAATAAAAACAGAAAAAGTAATGTGAAAATCTCTCCCTTGGCCCGTCAGCATGAGTCCAAAAAAATTAGACGCGGAAAGAGAATAGTAGAGTTACATCAGTCAGTTGCCTCAATCTAGTTACTTCAATCTTTAAAAATAGCCTTGCACTTGGCCAAAAGCCCGTAGCTTAGTTAAGCACTGGCGCTGATAGAAGCTGCTGAGCGTACCGACAGAGATGCCATATTCTGCCGATAGCGTTTTCCAGGGGGTTTCTGGCGGCAACCGCTTTAAGATCAGCCGTTGGGCGGTGACTTCAGGGTGATGACTGACATGAGTAGCGCGAAGGCTGCCGTCCGCATCCGCAGTGGCCCAGTTCCTAACCTGATCGAGCCAGGGGGGAATATCTGGTGGGGCAGGCAGGCGGTCAATCGGGTCTAATAAACTATCTTCAGTGTTGCCTTTGCGGTTTTTGATCAGGCTGCTTTGCGAAATTGTCGTCTGCCGCTGAGCATTTTCGGCAATTCTAAAATCTTGCAGGCGACGCTTGAGATAGGCATTGAGCCAAGTCACGGGGTTGGCCTGCTGGGGATCGTAGGCTCTACCTGTGGTGGCTTCACAGAGATTGCGGCAAAAGTAAATCCAGGTTTGCTGTAGGGCATCGGCGTAGTAAGCCTCTGAGGTATGCCAAAGCTTAGGAGTCAGTTCGCGAATGAGCTGAGTCAGCTTTTTTTGCCGCTGTAAGCTACCTGGCGGGTGCTGGCAGGCAGCTTGCACAAGCTGCCGAAGCCGATCAATAGGCTGAGCGCCTGATGTTTTGATATCGGGCGCTTTGGGATCTGGGACTTCGGGATCTGATGTTTTGACCTGACGGTGAGAGCTATCCATACACTGAAGCACGGTGTTTTGGTAAAGGCGATCACCCATGCAACCTCCAATGAAACTTTACGCTTAATCATCTATCAGAGACAACTGATAAAGTTCTGCAAAGCTGCTGACGAGTTTTAAATAAGTTTCTTAAAGTGACTGTGACAGCTAGGTCATCGGGATGGGGCTATCGGTCAAGTGTACCAACGATTTGGCGGTCACTTATGCTGATTTGTCGTTAAAAGCGGTCACTGCAAGGGTGACAGATGGGTTTCTGGTCTCACGATAGCAGTTGAGATGATAACCACTTTCTGAGCATTTTAATTCTTGGCCATCCAAGTGGATTGATAGCGCTAATGACGTTTTTTTAAAACTACTGGTTCCAAGATGGACGGGGTTTAGTCAGCCTGATGAGTTGGACTGCGGAATGAGCAAGGCAAAGCAGTAATGTGTAAAAATGCAAAAGCCTAGAGTACTAAGAGCCCAGAATTAAGGAATTATTAACTATGGCGTCTCCTTCGAGTGTAAGCGTTCAAGCGGTTCAGGCCATCGGCCTGACAGTTTCAGATGCTAGCCGTGCGAGTGATTTTTTTACCGGGGCCTTTGATTTTACCGTCACGGCTGATGCCGTCCTCAGTGGCGATGCGGCTAGCTACCTCTACGGGGTGCCTAAGACGCAAGTCCGAATTGTGTCATTGCAGCTAGGCTCAGAAACCATTCGCCTGATGGAATTTTTAGGGGTAGAAAGTAAGCCTGTACCGGCAGATAGCAAAAGTAATGACCTGTGGTTTCAGCATTTTGCGATCATTGTCAGCGACATGGACAAAGCCTACGCACAGCTGCAAAAGTTCTCTTTTAGCCCCATTTCACCCGAACCTCAAACGCTACCGAATGACATTAGAGCCTTTAAGTTTAGAGATGAAGATGGCCATGCGCTAGAGCTGTTGCAGTTTCCTCCCGGATTAGGCCCAGACTATTGGCAATCAAAAGATGCGCTCTTTTTAGGCATCGATCACTCAGCGATTTCGATTGCTAGCACCGAGCGCAGCTTAGAGCTATATCGCGATCTGTTGGGCTTAACCCATCAAGGTAGCTTTACTAACATTGGCATTAAGCAAGAGACTATGGATAATCTCTTTAGTGCTAAAGTCATCGTTACTTCATTAACGCCACAAACAGGGCGATTGGGTGTGGAATTTTTGGATTATCTGACGCCCCCTGGTGCTAGACCTTTTCCGATAGATCAGAAAACCAGTGATTTGGTGCATATGCACTTTGAGCTAGCTGTAGATGATATTGAGGCGGCTGTAGAAGCGCTGGAAGATGCGCCTAGAGAACTTGGCGTACAGTTCGTTTCGCCCAAAGTGATTGATTTGCCAGCGGTGATGCCCTTTCGACGGGCAGCGCTGTGGCGGGGGCCGGATGGTCATAATGTGCTGTTGGTTCAGCGCTAACTCGAAAAAAAAGTTGCTGAAAAATTGAGCTGTTAAATCAAGGAGTTGTTTTTTTGGAAGCTGCGATCGCATTACTATCGAGTCTATACCCGGACTTCATCGTTGGGCCACAGGGCTATATGCTGCTGGTTTTCAGAGCGATAGTCGGTCTGTTGTTTATTTTGCATGGATTGCCTAAGCTGCAAAATCTGCAAATCTGGTCGGTAGCGCTAGGTGCACCGCTGCCACTTTGCTTGCTATCAGCTGGCTTTATGGTAGTTGGCGGCATTGGGCTGATCTTAGGTGTGCTAACACCTTTTGCCAGCGCCTCTATTCTAGTGTCTATGGTCTATGCTCTAGTGCTAGAGATTATTGCAGGCGATCCGCTAGTTGCACCTGATCCCTATCAGCTTGGCAAGTATTACGAGGGGCCAGATGGCCGTAAAGGAGAACCACCCAGTATGGAAAAAGCCCTTGTCTTTACCATAATACTGACGCTGATTATTGTCTTTGGTCCTGGCGCTTATTCGTTAGATGCGCTGTGGTTAGCGGGCCTACTGTAGCTGAACCTTTCCGGGTTGTCATATACCGCGCCATAGCTTTGCAACTCATGCGTTTAAAGATGGCTACGATATTGGCCCAGTGCAAGAATGGCTGGGCCATAGAAACGTGAAAATTACAATGATTGATACGCCCGCTCTCAATCGTGAGGGCTGTGGGGTGCGCAGTCTGCCAGATGTGTCACTAGATGAGTAAAATCAGAACATATCCGCTAACGATACAGAACGCGGGTAGAGAATCCTCTGGCGCGAGCGGCATGGGCGCGGGCTTCGGCTGGCGATCGCTCACCAAAGCTGCCGATATTAATAAATGAGCCCTGACGTAATCTATCGACATAAGCGTCCGGGAAAAATTGTCGGACGCTAGCTAGCTGCGATTCATCGGCAATGACCGCCGTAATGTAAGGGTAGCTGGGAACGCCAAACCCCATTGCTTTAAGGGTTTCATTGTCGGCTTCACCGGTGACGTTGAGTCCTTGAACTCGCTGATAGGTGCGTACGGCCTGCTGCGTTTCAAAGCCATACACCCCGTCTACAAATACCGGAATGCCAAAACCGTTAAGTCGCTGCTGGAGGGCAATGACGTCGGTACCTGTCGCGCCTGAAGAAAGGCTACCTGCAATCAGTGAAGGAGATCTCGCAGCGGTCGGAGCTGCCGCTGTAGGCGCACTCGTCGCCGCGGGCAGAAAATCAAAATCCATATCTCTGAGCGTAGCTTCATCAGCAACCCCCGTTGCGGGTAGACCTCGAATGCGCTGATAGGTAGCAACCGCATCAGCAGTTTCTTGACCGTATACGCCATCGACAATAAAAGGGTAAAGGCCATTGCGGGTGAGCAAGCGCTGTAGTGATCGCACATCTGCGCCACTGTCGCCTAGCCGTAAGCTGCGACTGCTTAAGGCAACGGCTAGTAGCTGAGGGGGCTGAGCAGAAACCGCTTGACTAGAAGCTGCTGCAAACCCTGAAAAATCCGCAGACGATACAGCGACAGTATTTGGCACTGGGCTATGGGCGATCGCCGGTAGCTGAACAAAAGCCAGCCCGCAGACGCCCCAACCTAACTGACGAACTAGCGTGCGAACAGCGAACTGCTTCAACTGCTTCATAGGAACGATACGACTCCGACTTGCTTTGCCAATTTGCTTTGAGTTATAGACTATAGGAATTATGACGCATTCATCTATCAAAATTTAATGTTATGTGCCGATTGCTAATGGATATTTAGGGTAACTCTAGCGCCATCTTCTCGTAGGAAAGACCATGTTTCGGCCTCAAATTCGGCAAGTTTCACAGCGATTTTTATTTGGCAATCGCTCCTATCCAGAGATTGAGCGCATTGGCGATCCACATTCTTACTGGGGCGATATTTATCATCTGCTGCTGACAATGCCTTGGCCAACGTTTGTCAGCTTAACTAGCCTGCTGTATTTGTTAATCAATGCCCTCTTTGCCTTGGCTTATAGTCTTGGCGGCGGCATTGAAACAGGCAATGAGCATGAGCTGTCGTACTTTTTAGAGTTGTTTTTTTTCAGTGTGCAAACCATTGCCTCAATTGGCTATGGGGCGATGTATCCCACCAGTTTGTACGCACATTGGGTAGTGGTCATTGAGTCGATTGTTGGCTTAATTTTTATTGCAACCACGACAGGACTAGTTTTCGCGCGGTTTTCGCTGCCAACAGCGAGGATTTTATTTAGTGATGTGGCGGTGGTTGCGCCGTTTAATGGCGTGCCAACGCTGATGTTTCGCACGGCTAACAAGCGTAAAAACTACATTTTAGAAGCGCAGCTATGGGTAACGCTAGTACGCGATGAATTTAGTCAAGAAGGTGAGTTTATGCGGCGCTTTCATGATGTCCCCTTAATGCGATCGCACACCCCTGTTTTTAGCCTCTCTTGGACGGCCATGCACCCCATCGAGTCGGGTGGACTGCTCGACGGCGATACCGTTGAGAGTTTAAAGCTCGACAACGCTCAAATTATTGTCACCCTGACTGGGTTCGATGAAACGCTCGCTCAGACCATTCACGCTAGACACACCTTCAACGCCAGCGATATCTACTGGAATCACCGCTTTGCCGACATTTTACTAATCGGCTCTCATGGCAGGCGCGTGATTGATTTCAATCAGTTTAATGTCATTCATCCGGTTGAGAGCCCCCGTCAGTTTCCTAACGGGCTGAGGCGGTTTCACGGTCATGCCAGCACCGGCAACAGCAGTAATAGTAACGGCAACCGTCACAGCAGCTATGAAAATCAGCTAGATGAAACCTTTAACTAACCCATGTCTGCTACCAATTTCTACATCTTCTGATGATTTTGCTCGCATTATTCTAGAGGGATCTCCATACGGCGACAGACTCCTCAGCATCAAAAATTCGATAAGACAAAGGCAAGCGGTCATCGCTCTGCCCCCACGTTTTGGAAGTCTTTTGTATGCAAACGTATGACATCGTTATCATAGGTGCCGGACATAACGGCTTGGTCTGCGCGGCTTATTTGCTCAAAGCTGGGTACAGCGTGGCCTTGTTAGAAAAACGCTCCATTCCCGGCGGTGCCGCAACGACCGAAGAAACAATGCCTGACGAAGCGACCGGATTCAAGTTCAACCGCTGTGCAATTGACCATGAATTTATTCATCTAGGGCCCATTGTTGAAGAATTAGAGCTCAAAAAATACGGACTAGACTATCTATTTTGCGATCCCGCTGTTTTTTGTCCCCACCCGGACGGCAAATATTTTTTGGCTCACCGATCACTGGATAAAACTTGCGCTGAAATCGCTCAATTTAGCCCTCGCGATGCTCAAAAATATAGAGAATTCATTGACTTTTGGCAGCGTTTAACCAAAGCTATCCAGCCGGTTTTTAACGCACCACCGCAGGCGATTTTTGACATCTTAGGCAATTACGATCTCAAAAGCATTCAGAGTTTGTTGAGCATATTAGGTGGGCCTCACAAAACGCTCGATTTGATTCGCACTATGCTCACCAGTCCCCAAGATATTTTGGATGAATATTTTGATTCTGAATTTTTAAAAGCGCCGTTAGCCCGGTTGGCCTCTGAATTTGGGGCACCGCCTTCACAAAAGACAATTTCCGTCGGGGGGATGATGATGTCGATGCGGCATCATCCCGGTATGGCCAGACCTCGCGGCGGGACGGGAGCACTCACTGACGCATTAGTGGCACTGGTAAAAGCTAAAGGCGGCGTGATTTTAACGGATCAAGGCGTCAAGCGAATATTAGTCGATGACAACCGGGCAGTGGGCGTGCAGGTAGATAATGGCACTGAATACCGGGCTAAAGTGGGCGTGATTTCAAATATCGATGCGAAGCGAGTGTTTTTACAGCTAATCGCACCGGGCGATGTGAATGCCACTAGTGAAACCTTGCGAGAGCGACTAGATCGCCGGATCGTTAATAACAACGAGACGATTTTGCGAATTGACTGCGCACTTTCAGAAGTGCCTAGGTTTGAAGCTTATAATCACCGCGATGAGTATTTGACTGGATCGGTGCTGATTGCGGATTCGGTGCGCCAAGTCGAAATTGCGCATCAGCAGCCTGCCATTGGCAATATTCCAGATAGCGATCCGTCTTTTTATGCGGTGGTGCCGACCGTGCGCGATCCGAGCATGGCTCCGGCAGGCAAACACACGCTGTGGGTGGAGTTTTTTGCGCCTTATCAGATTGCGGGCGCAGAAGGTACGGGGCATCTGGGGACTGGCTGGACGGATGAGCTTAAAAACCAGGTGGCTGATCGGGTGATGGACAAGCTAGCAACCTATGCGCCTAATATCAAAGACGCTGTGATTGCTCGAAATGTGGAGAGTCCGTCTGAGTTGGGCGATCGCCTCGGCGCTTACAAAGGCAACTACTACCACATCGATATGAGTCTAGACCAAATGGTCTTTTTTCGCCCTCTACCCGAAATTGCCAACTACACAACGCCCATTGACGGGCTTTTTCTCACCGGCGCAGGCACCCATCCGGGCGGTTCTATCTCAGGCATGCCGGGGCGAAACTGCGCGCGCACGGTGCTAAATGTGCAACATCCGGTGCTAAATCGGCTACAAGAGATCGGTAAATCTATACTTCACAAAAAATAGATGCATCGGTTATTAAGCTTTTGACAATCTGTATCGGGGCTGATCCCTTTGTTCAAGAGTGCTTTAAAGTGAGCAATAGCCGAGTTAGGTAATGCTAAGGGAGTCAGATTCATAAAATGGCTAGCAGTCAGCGAAAAATGGGTGAAAAGCGCTCAGGCATAAGCGGTTGGATGCAGCCAGGTAAGTGGGCGATCGCGCTCATGAGTATTGTGATGATGAGCGCGATCACGCTGAGCTGGGTAGAGGCTGCTCAAGCTACTAATTTTGATCGCAAAAATCTACGTCAGCAAGACTTTTCGGGTCAAAATTTGACTGATAACGACTACACCCGGGCTGATATGACCTCAGCAAACTTAAGCCATACCAATTTAGCGGGCGTTCGCCTATTTACGACTCACCTCGATAAAGCCAATCTAGAAGGCGCTGACCTAACTGGTGCAACGCTAGATGGGGCAACGCTGGTAAAAGCCAACCTCAAAGATGCCGTGCTTGAAGGCGCTTACGTCATCAGCGCTGATTTCCGAGGGGCGAACATAGAAGGCGCTGATTTTACCGATGTTCTCTTTGATCCTCGGGTGAACGATATGCTGTGCGAAACCGCTAGCGGCACAAATCCAACCACACAAAGGGAAACCAGAGAAACGCTATATTGCGACTAGTTTTGAGACTAAAATTTTGAGACTAATTTGAACGCTTAAGCGTATCCGTGCTCTGCCAAAAATGCCAAAGACAAATCCGTAGCCATGTCAGAATCAGCTAGCTCAAGGTTCGGATTGGCCCCGGCTCGGGCAAACTTTTCAACGTATTTTCCGAGCACATCCCCTTCTACATTTACCCAGTCACCCGATTGCAGGTATTGCAGATTAGTATCTGTGTAAGTCACAGGAATCACCGCTGTTGAAAACCAGTCACCCGACGGGCTGCAATCGGCCACGGTGAGACTAATCCCATTGACGGCAACGCTGCCTTTTCTGACAATGTAGCGAGCGACTTGAGGGCTCAGATGCTTAAAAGAAATTTCCCAGGCGTTGGCAGTTCTTTCCGCGCGATCAAGCTGGGCAATGCCATCGACATGACCGGTAACAAAGTGCCCGCCAATTTTGCTGCCAACTCGCAGTGAAGGCTCTAGATTGACGTAGCTATTGTCGAGTACTTGGCCCAGCGTAGACTTTTTCAGGGTTTCAGGAGAAGCGGAAGCAACAAATCCATTTGAAAGAATTTTTTCGACGGTGAGGCAGACCCCATCGACGGCAATGCTATCGCCAAAGGCAATGTCATAGAGAATGCGATCGCTCGATGCCAAACCGGTAATTTCGAGCTGATACGGGCCCAAATGCTGGAGCCGACCAATACTTTGAACAAGCCCTGTGAACATGATTACCTATGGCATGATTTCGATGAAGATTTTTTCACAAGTCTTAAATTCTAATCAAAACCGCCTTAATTTAAAATAGGCAAAAGCTTATCCTATTAGCCTATAGCTTAACAGTTCTAACCGTCATACTATTAAACAGTGAGTACGGAGAAATGAGTATTGAGAACTGAGAAATGGGTTCGGTGCAGACAATGCAGCTTAATGCGGTCTTAAATTAAATACGATTTTTTTGATGCAGGCGTATTCGCAACGGTTCACCTTAAAAGGGGTCGAGGGGTTAAGCAATGATTGAGATGAGTGTTGCTGGAATCGCGGTAGATGCGGGTAGTCGAAACCCCATCGTCCTGCTACGAGACAGTTCGCAGCGTCGTCAACTGCCGATATTTATTTCTCATGAGCAGGCTAGAGCGATTCAGTCGGCGCTAGAAGGCGAAAAGCCTGCTCGTCCTATGACCCACGATCTGATTGCCAATTTTTTGAGCGCTTGGGATTTGACCTTGCAGCGAGTTGTGATCCAGGCCCTGCGAGATAATACCTTTTACGCTGTGATGACTATAGGCAAAGGCGACCAAAAAAAGGAGTTAGATGCTCGACCTAGCGATGCGATTTCGGTAGCGCTGAGAGTGAATGCGCCGATTTGGGTGTTAGAGGAAGTCGTGGTCGATGCCGCGATGCCCGTCGATCAAGAAGCTGATGCGGCTGAAAAAGAAGCCTTTCACGATTTTCTTTCAGATATTAGTCCGGCTGATTTTGCTGAGCGCGGTCGGCTGATATAAAGCTTCTGCCTTTCTATTTCTACGCTTTTACCAAGGGCCATATTCAGAAGCTTATGCGCGATCGCCGATTCGGCAAAACCAATCTACAGCTATCTGTGTTCTCACTGGGAACGATGCGATTTGACTCAGCCGCAGCCGCCTACGCGGTGATAGAAGCGGCGATCGCGCAAGGCATTAACCACATCGAAACTGCGCCTGCCTACGGTGCTAGCGAACGCTACATCGGTGCGGCATTAGCTGCCTTAGCATCGCGCCAAATTGCCGAGCGCGCTCAACTGACCCTTACCAGTAAGCTAACGCCTAGCTTAGGCGCTAGCCACAGCGCCGATGACGCCGATGACATCGATCAGGCAATTGATCGCAGCCTCGCTAGCTTAGGCACTCACTACCTGGACTGTGTAGCCATTCACGGCATCAATACCTGGGAGCATTTAGACTGGGCGCTGACTCGAATGCTGCCGGTGCTAGAGCAGGCCAAAACCGATGGGCGGGTGCGGCATGTGGGTTTTTCGACGCATGGATCGCTAGACCTGATCTTGAGGGCAATCGCAACGCGAGCCTTTGCTTTTGTCAACCTACACTACAGCTACTTTTTTCAGCGTAACGCCCCAGCGATTGCGCAAGCTCATCAGCAGGATATGGGCGTTTTTATCATCTCGCCTGCCGATAAAGCGGGTCTACTCTACACCCCACCCGAACGGCTTACCGCCCTATGCGCGCCCTACGACCCACTGTTGCTCAACTACCGCTGGCTACTGAGCGATCCGCGCGTCACCACGCTTAGCGTTGGGCCTGCGACAGCCGATCAGCTGCACTGGCCGCTACAGATCGCTGAGGATGACGGCGCACTGACTCCCTCTGAGCAGCAGGCGATCACACGATTAGATCACGCTCAAAAAGATAGCCTAAGCGACGACCAGTGCGCTCAGTGTCATGCCTGCTTGCCCTGCCCGGCAGCGATCAACATTCCAGAAGTTCTGCGGCTGCGCAATTTAGCGGTAGCTTACGAGATGACAGCCTTTGGTCAATACCGCTACGGCATGTTTGAAAATGCGGGGCATTGGTTTCCGGGCCAACGAGGCGATCGCTGCACCGACTGCGGCGACTGCTTACCTCGCTGCCCTCAACAGCTCAACATTCCGGCGCTATTGCGTGACACTCATCAGCGCCTAAGTGGCCCAAATCGCAAGCGACTCTGGGAAGATTGAAGCGCGCTGTCAAATAAGCTTAAAATGAATATTCTTCATTGGGTGAAAAGTATCGTTAATCCTTCTTGATAGCGGTGTTTCTAACGATTTTTTGATGTTAACTTAAGCGTTATAGGCAGCAAACGTTTTAGTTAACAATCCGGCTGCTCTTAAAATAAATATGCTCTTAAAATATATTTTTAACCAATTTCCTTTTCAAGTGTTTAAATAGTTCTTTGTTAGTTCTCGATTAAAAACTAGCTATTTCACAGAATTGAGACAACTCTATGACTTCTATGACCTTGCAGCATTCGGCTGATTCCGTTACTTCTGATGACCGCGTTGCTGTGCTGCTAATGGGCTACGGCGAAGTAGAAAGCTACGACGACTTCGCTAACTACAACGAGCAGGCGCTGAACCTGCTCACAGCTAAATTTGCCCCAGTGCCCACCTGGGTATATCCGCCTTTAGCTAAGCTGCTAGCCATCTTTGATCTGCATGAATGGAGTCATCAGCACGATAAGTTTGTCTCGCCGCACAATGCCATTTTTGAGCGTCAGCGGGCCGGGGTCGAAGCCTGCTTGCAGCAGCGCTGGGGCAACAAAATCAAAGTCTTTAAAGCGTTTAACTTTTGTGCGCCGCACTTGCCTGAACAGGTGCTGCGAGACATAAAATCAGAAGGCTTTAGCAAGCTATTGATCTATCCTTTGCTGGTGGTCGATTCTATTTTCACCAGCGGTATTGCCGTTGAACAGGTGAATGATGCCTTGACGAAACTCGCAGGCAGCGGTGAGCATTGGCTCAAAGGCACGCGCTATATTCCGTCTTTTTATGATCGCGATCGCTACATTACCCTGCTGGCCGACCTCGTTGAAGAAAAAATTGAAAAGCAGCTTGCCGTCGCCCATCTCCCCTCGCAGACCGGCATTATTTTAATGAATCACGGCTGTCCGCACAAAGCCAAAGGCTTTACCTCCGGCATCGACGAAAGTCAAAAGCTATACGAAGCCGTGCGCGAAAAGCTGATTTATAAGTATCCGCTGATCTCCATTGGCTGGCTCAACCACGACACCCCCTTAATTGACTGGACGCAGCCCAACGTCACGCTGGCTGGCCAAAACATTATCGATCTCGGCGCAACCGCACTGGTGATGATGCCCATCGGCTTCGCTACCGAAAACCATGAAACCTTACTAGATGTAGACCACATCATTCATCAGCTCCGCCGCAAAAATCCAGAAGTCACCTACGTGCAAATGGATTGCGTCAACGATCATCCTAAGTTTATGCAGATGGTCGCCGACTGGGCCGACGGTCAAATTCAAGCTCTGCTAGAAGCGTCTCCTTTGACTGTCAACCCTGAGCTAAGAGTGCTAAACGACGATCACAGCCATGATCACCCTCATAGCCATGATCACAACGGTCATCATGCACATGATGGTCACGCGCATCACGCTGCTCATGCACCCAATAGCCATGATCACGAGCACCCTGCTGAGGAGCAGCTTGCTGGCAAAAGCCCTGTTCACGCAGAACACCATCACTAAAACGGTCTATCTGTATTAGGCGCTCTTTCTAAGACCCCTCAAGATAGATGAGTCTCAAGGGGTTTTAGAAAGAAACTGATGTGGAAGAAATGTAGAAAGAAACTGATGGTGCCCAGCTAACAGACAGTTCATCCAGACAGTTAGTCAGCAAACAAGAACCAGACTGCGCCTACGTCTATCTTTAGAGCGTGGCCAAGGTTTACGAGCGATCGCCACTGCGGGGTGGCCTGCACTGCAATCGGATCTTCTGTTTGCAGGCGGGCTTTGACGAGGTACTGGTAATAGAGTTCTTGGGTGCGGTAGAGCGCGGGTGGCACAGCTAGCTTTTCGCCGACGGCAATCAAGCGTTTCAACGCATTGACAGCATCAGCAATCGCTCGTGACTGATCTGATTGGAGCGACTGTAAAGTTTGAGAAAGGCTTTGCCAAATCAGTCTTTCGAGCACTGGCTGAGCCCCCGGCAGCTTCAGATGTGCGCGAAAATGATGGGCCTCAACGGCAATGCCTTCTAGCTCTGCAATTCGACCGATGGTAATTTTTAAAAGATCGCCTTCGGGTTCGGTGATGTCTTGCTCTAGTGTACGAATGACCTCTAAGGCTCGGTGGCTAAGCGTGATGTCGGCAGCGACTTGTAGCGCCTGTGGAACTTCCATGCGATCGCGGTGAAAGGCCATCAGCACTCCGTAATTTTCGCGATACACCTGCTCATAAAGCTGATCGAGTCGCTGTAAGGTTTCTTGATTGAGCTGCTGCATAATCTGCTGACGCTCTTCCGCAAACAGATCTTGCAAGGTATAAGTGGGGCTAAAGTACTGCGTAATCGACAGTACGCTTTGAGCGATGCTGTTACTGGTAAAAGCCTCAATTACGGCTGACTTAGCCTTGTGGTACGCCGCTCGACTCAAAAAGCTATGGATGCCGCAGTGAAAATCCCAGCCGCCTAAATGCAGCACTGCAAAGGCTAAAGTAGCCCTTTCTTGAGTCATCTCTGAAACAATTTCAATTTGTCCAATTGCCAAGGTAAGTGCGCCTAGCGGCTGCTGGTAATAGTCTTGGCGATTTAGGGTGTAGCAGTAAAGCTGATGCTGCTCCCGGTAGCTGTTAAAGAGCGATCCCATCGCATAGTGAGCGGCTACCTGCTCTAAGCTCACTTGGCTAGGGTGCACCTGCTTAAGATAGACGCCCGCTCCCGTTTGAAAATAATCCACGTTGCTAGGAGCTTGCTCTAACCGAGCGATAAATTCGGCCTCCAATGAAATGCCTGAAACGGCTTCAGCTAGTTCAATCGCCCGCGCCGCGTAGCGCAAAATCTGGGTGCCTTCAGGCCGCGAAATCTCGTCAAAGAACCAGCCGCAGCTGGTGTACATCAGCAGGGCATGACGCTGCATTTCAAGCAAACGTAAAGCCGTCACGCGTTCATGGCTAGCAAGCGGATGGGTTTGGTGCTGCTCAAAAAACTGATCGCGACAGCGCGATGTGCGATCGCTCACCACCGCAATATAGCCATTGCGCGCCGCCCACGGATCGCGCAATAGCGATTCGCCAAAGTTTTCATAAATCGCTGAGAGGCGATCGCGCAGCCAGTCCAACGTCGAGCGCAACGGCGCGCGCCACTGCTGCTGCCAGCCACCGCCGCCGCCACAGCCACAGTCTTTTTGCCACCTGTCTACGCCGTGAGAGCAGCTCCAGGCAGTAACCGGCTTAAGCTGCACTTCCCAAGTCGGCGGACACAAACTCAAATAATATGCGTAGCTCGTCACCTGCCAGCCCCGCGCCGGAAATTCGTAGGTAAGAGCATAAGCCAGCGCCTTTTCGGCACCTGAGCGATGATGACCGAAGGTTTCACCGTCGGTCGCGACTGAAATCAGCTGCGATCGCGCCCCATCATCCGTCTGCTGGCCCCAATCCTGCGTCCCATCGATCTCTGGGTTTGCACCCATCCACGGCCTTACCGCCTGACTTAATCGATCCGCAAAGTGCTGTGAAGAGCGCAAAATGTCATCAAAACCCATATCGCCAGAGATGGGGCCATCGTAAAAGAAAATATCAATGTAGTTACGGCCATTGGCCTGCGGCGGTACAAAGCACCGATAGGGTCGCGTTGGATCAATCTCACCATTGTCAACCACTTGCCAGTTATCGAAGCCATCGGCAAGACCAAAACGCCGACAGCACTGCGCTTGTGAAGGCGCGAGCACAATGAATCGAATCCCTTCATTGATCAAAACTTCCAGCGTCCGCTGATCGACTGCCGTTTCCGCTAGCCACATGCCTTCTGGATCGCGGCCAAATCGCTTTTGAAAATCAGCAATGCCCCAACGCACCTGAGTAACCTGATCGCGAGGATTTGCCAGGGGTAAAATAACGTGATTATAGACTTGCGCTATGGCGTTGCCATGCCCCGAATGCCGCAAACAGCTCAGCCGATCTGCGTCTAAAATGCGCTGATACGTCTCCAGATCGTGTCGCTCTAGCCAGCTCATCAGCGTTGGGCCAATGTTAAAGCTAATGTATTCGTAGTTATTGACAATCCGAACCACTTCGCCCTGATCGCTTAAAATGCGCGCAAAGGCGTTAGGCCGATAAGACTCCTGCAAAATCCGCTCATTCCAATTATGGAAAGGCGCTGCACTCGGCTGTCTGCCAACGAAGTCTAAAGACGGATGCTCACGCGGGGGCTGATAAAAATGCCCGTGAACGCAAATGTGCACCCCCTGAGCGACCGATTTTTCAGGTTCATTCACAGTCTCTATAGTAGAGATTGACCGAGGATTAACCATAAATAATTTTGAATACTTAAGAACAGATCAACAGCTTTTGACTAATAACCACCAGCACTCTAGTAAGTAACTTCTGGCAAGCAACCTCCGGGGAGTAAACCTTTAGCAAACATTGCTAAGACAGTCCTTATGGTTGCTCTTCGGTTATGAGCTGATGATGAAGGTGCGCTAAAAAGCTCAATAAAAGGCTTAAAGCGCGTGAAGATAACGTTTGAGCAGTGAGCCCCACTGCCGATAACAATCGATAAAAGCGAATAAAAACAGACTTAATACGATTACGAAACAGAGAAAGCTCAAAGCTAGCGATAGTGTAACTGATCCCTTCGGAGAACAGACAGAAAATAATCGTAAGATACTTTCGTCTGAAGTCATTTTTACAATGCAAGCCCCCTTATTTCCCCATAAATTTTCCCACCATTTTCTAGAGCCTGTGAGGCTTTCTGGCACAGTCGTGCGAGGGCACCGAGTCGCCTCTGGACAAGCCACCAACAGCCCTTATCCAAGGGGTACTCTCGAAATGCAGAAACCTCATTTTTTGGCCTTAGGTATTGATTTATCCCCTTTTTATTTGGGGACACTGAATGTTTCGATTGCGCCAAACTCGTTTGAGCTTTGTCCTCAAAAAACGCTGTCTCAGGTGAAATGGTCTGATCACCATGCTGCGGAAAGCTTTTCTTTCGTCCCGATTGGCCTAACTTGGCAGCAGCAAAGCTACAGCGGCCTAATTTACTACCCTCATCCTGATACCAAAATCGATCACTTTCAAGATCCGGGTATTTTGGAATTGCTCATGCCTGCGATCGCGGGGATCACTTACGGCGATGCGGTTATCCTCACAGCGTCTCGGAGCGAACTCATCATCACCACCTTATAATAGAACTATCGCCCCTCACAGTCCCCTTGCGATTCTATGACGCAGTTCGATATCGATAACCTCACGCAGCAGCTAGAAACCGGCGGTCTCAAGGAGCGTAAGCTAGCGTTAGCTGCCTTACGGGAGGTTCCGGCAGAGCAGGCAGTACCGCTGATAAAAAAGGTGCTAAGGGATAAAAATGAGCAGGTGCGCTCGATGGCAATTTTTGCCTTGGGGATCAAGCAAACTCACGAGTGCTATGCACTGTTGCTGAACATTCTAGAAACCGATTCTGATTATGGCATTCGCGCCGATGCAGCGGGCGCACTGGGTTATTTGGAAGATCCGCGTGCGTTTGAGCCGCTGGTCAAGGCGCTATACGAGGATGTAGATTGGCTGGTGCGCTTCAGTGCGGCGGTGTCGCTAGGTAATCTGAAAAATCCTCAAGCCCATGACGCGCTGATTTCTGCTTTGGGTAGTAAGGAAGTTGTGATTCAGCAGGCCGCGATCGCCGCGCTCGGCGAAATCAAAGACCTCAGCGCGATTGACCACATTTTGGCCTTTGCCCAGGCTGAAGATTGGCTCGTGCGTCAGCGCCTAGCCGAAGCGCTCGGCAATCTCCCAAGTGAGAAAAGCCTCTCGGCTCTGCGGTACCTCGCCAAAGACGATCATCCCCAAGTCTCCGAAGCGGCCCAGATTTCACTCACTCGTCTAGAAAAATATATTGAAGACGGCATTGAAAATAAGCAAGACCTTATTTAAGTGCGTAAGAAGTATGCAAGCGGTATGCAGAAGCCATATAGCCTCCGTACATGACGTCACCAGCCTTCACTGACCGGCTGATAAAGCTTGTCTTCAATTAATGAAATCAAATCCGTAGCAAGCACTCTATTCAGCGAATGGAGTGCTTTTTTATACAAGCTTGGGCACTTTACGGCTATGTGCGGCGTTGCTGTATGCACTGCCGTTAAACCCTAAGGTCAATTATTATGATTAGCCTCAAGCCTCCCCTATCGGATTCTCTTCAGCCATCGGCGACTCAGTTCGCGCTCAGATGGCCTTGGCTTTTGTGCGGGTGTATTTGCTTACTGGTAGGCGGCGGTTACCTTGCTCAAGCAGATTTAGGATTGCAAAAAGCCGCTTCACCGGAAGCCACCATAGCCAAATAACCACCAACCTTCTTTAAATAGGGTGAGATCTGCTGAAACCCAGCATCGATTACCTAATTGATCGCCGATGCTGGATTTCGCGCCTTAGCACCCACCCGTACTTAAAACTCTATGACATCCATTCAGTATGGAAGAATCCTTCCTTATCTGTCCGCTCATAGGTATGCGCACCGAAATAATCGCGCTGAGCCTGAGTCAGGTTTTGCGGTAGGCGGCTGCGACGATAGCTATCGAAATAGTCTAGCGAGGCGCTAAATGCGGGTACCGGGATGCCTACCTTAGCAGCGATCGCGATAACTTCTCGCCAAGCGCTTTGCCGATCCAAAATAGTTTGCTTAAACTCTGGCGCTAACAGTAGATTTGGCAGCTTAGGATTTTCGTCATAGGCAGCTTTAATCTTGTTCAAAAAGGCCGCGCGGATAATACAGCCCCCTTTCCAAATCCGGGCTGTCTCGCCCAAGTTAAGATCATAACCATTGAGCACCGACGCTTTGCTCAACAAATCCATCCCTTGGGCATAAGAACAAATTTTGGAGCAGTAAAGGGCATCGCGAATTTTGTCGACAAACTCTGTTTTGTCGCCGTCAAAGCTAGCGGTTGGGCCGGTGAGCTGTTGAGCCGCAATCTCTCTTTCGGGTTTAATGGCAGACATAATTCGCGCATTCACAGCAGCCGTAATGGTCGGAATACTGACCCCCACTTCTAGAGCGCTCATGACTGTCCAGCGGCCGGTGCCTTTTTGTCCGGCTTTATCAACAATTAGCTCCACCAGCGGCTTACCGGTTTCTTCATCGGTTTTAGTGAAAATATCGGCTGTGATCTCAATTAAAAATGAGTCCAGCTCTTCGGTTTTATTCCACGCGGCAAAAATCTCGTGCAGCTCAGCTTGACCTAAGCCCAACACATTTTTCAGCAGGTCGTAAGCTTCTGCAATCAGCTGCATATCGCCATATTCAATGCCATTGTGCACCATTTTTACAAAGTGCCCTGATCCCCCTTTGCCGATGTAGGTGACACAGGGGCCATCGTCTACTTGGGCGGCGATTTTGGTGACGATAGGCTCAATCGCGTCATAGGCGGCTTTGCTGCCACCGGGCATGAGGCTAGGGCCATTCAGTGCGCCTTCTTCACCGCCACTGACGCCCATTCCAATGAAGTTAAAGCCAGCCGCTTCGAGATCTTTGACGCGGCGCTCGGTATCGTCATAGAGCGAGTTGCCGCCATCGATAATCATGTCATCTGGATCGAGCAACGGCTTGAGTTGGCCAATCACGGCATCGACCGGCTTACCGGCTTGCACCATAATCAAAATCCGCCGAGGCCGCTCTAACGCATTGACAAACTCTTCTAAAGAGTAGGCTGCTACGGCGTTTTTACCCTGGGCGCGGTTTTTCATAAAGGCGTCGGTTTTCTCGCGAGATCGGTTGTACACCGCGATCGGGAAGCCATTGCGTTCAATATTGAGGGCAATGTTTTCGCCCATGACCGCTAGGCCAATTACACCAAAACTCTGTGTCATACACTCTCCATTCATTAGTCTTTTGCGTCGCTATCTGCCGTGATGATCTGTTTCAAATCATCTTCAAATCGCCAGAAGCTGCTTTGACTTTAAACAACGCTGCGAGTTTTGCACATTAAGGAGAGAGGAAGTTTTTGTTAATTATGCCGATGTGCTGGTTTGGGATCTTGCTTAATTGAACGTTTGACAGCCGCTATCAAGCCTTAAGGACTGCCTTGCGGGTAAGTGGCTTGGTTTGGGAAAATCTGCTGGAGGGCGGCTTGGCGTTCGGCTACAGTGCCCTCTGTGCTCAGGTTCCAGAGGGTTTCATAAAAGAAGAAGGCAACGCCGGAAAAGTTGCGATCGCGCACCGCTTCTACCTGCTCAACAATTTGACTCATCGGTACTGATCGCCCTCGCAGGCCGCTCAAAATCCCGATACTAGTTGGAATGTGCGCTTTGGCAAACAGCGTTGCATCTTGGCCCATTTCCCACACAAACCGGCCTAAATCATTGCGATAAAGCTGAATGATCAGCTCCTCGACATAGCCTTTTTTCAGCCAAGTGTCCCAGTCTTGTAGGTAGTACTCATACGCGAAGCTCTGTGGGTTAGGAGATACTGACATCACTGCTTGAGGGCGGCTGCTTTTGAGCGTTCTAAAGACCTCACCCATAAAGGTGGTGATTTTGTCAGCCCGCCAGCGCGTCCATTCGGCGTCTTTTTCATCGGCTGGGGGTAGCTGTCCGGCGTGCTCTTGCTGGTAAAGCGCCACCGTGTAGGGATCGTAGCCGTAAGCAACGGGCAGGCCCATGTGATCATCGACCTGGAAGCCATCAATGTTGTAATTCGCCGACAATTCGGCGACTAAATCCTTAATAAATCTTTGAACTTCGGGGTGAAAGGGATTGAGCCACACGCGCTCATGGTCACCTTCCGGCGTTGTTAAGGTGCCGTCAGATTTTTGGGTGAGCCAGTCCGGGTGGCGGGCGGCGATCGCTGAGTCAGCGGGGGCCATGAAGCCAAATTCAAACCACGGGATCACTTTGAGATTGCGGCTATGGGCAATTTCAATGAGCTCTTTGAGCATATCGCGATCGCCTTGAGCAGCTTCAAGCTGCCGCTGCCGCCCAATTTGGTCTAAGTCGGGGTAAAGCCCTTGCTTAAAACCAGTCGTGCGCTCAGCGACGGCACTAGGGTACAGGGTATAGCCCCAGTTCCAAACCGTCGGATAGACCGTATTGAAATTTAAATCAGCCAGACGATTGAGCGCAGGTTCGAGCTTGGCTCTTGAAAACAGCACATCGCTGTCAATGTTGGTCATCCAAACGCCGCGTAGTTCGCGGCTAGGGGCCGTAATCGGCGCAACCGGATTAAACGCTACGACTTGGCTAGCCGGAATGCTCGCCACCGTTCGCGCATCTGAGCTAGCTTGACAGATAAACGCAGAGCCATCAGCCAGCGTTGTGTTGCGCCGAGGCCGAAGTTGACGCGCCTCACTGATTTGATCGGTTCCAGGCTCATCGACGATGTAACCTGCCGCTAGCGCTGCGGCTACCCCTTCACGGGCCGTGCGGGGAATGAGTAGCGCATCGCGAAACGTTGCGCTCAGCGCCCGCGTTGCATCGGCTTGATAGGGCGTCGCTGAGCCGGAGGTCAAAATTGCTAGCGCCTGCGCCCTGCCCAGCGGCTGCTCAGGCCGACTGTCATTGCCCAATGCAGCCATCAGCAACGCTTCAGCTTCGTTGTCAGCATCCTCAAACGTCAGCCCTAAATACTGATTAGCGGCGGCAAAAGCACCTGGAAAAGATTTGAGCACCACACTGGCATACTCAGATTGAGTAAACGGACTGTTGGGGTAACGGCGATTGATCTGACTAGGGGCCAATACGCCCTGTGAAAGCAGCGACTGCACACAGGGTTCAGCCCAATGGCCTGCCCAATAGCTACTCGGGTTAGGCGTCTGCGCCTGAGCGGTGTTAAAACCAAACGAGCCGAAACTTGTGATCATTACCGAACAAAAAATGCTGGCTAAAAATGCCAGCATGAACCGCCGCTGCCGTTGACCCATTGCTTAATTGTTAACTCCTGCTAATGTTAGCCGCTGATTTTGGCCTGGTAGCCTTTTTTTATCAGCACGGCGACCACTTTGGGCGCGTGCTCTCCCTGAACTTCAATTGTGTTGCCTTTGACCGTACCACCCGAACCACACTGAGCCTTGAGCGTTTTAGCCAGTGCCTCAAGTGTCTTGATTTTGTGGGTGAAGCCGCTGATAATAGTGACGCTTTTGCCCTTGCGGCCCTTGCGAGAAATTTGCACCATCAGCTGCTGCTGAGCCGGTGGCAAATCCGGCACAGCCCGCTCAGTGGCGGCAGCGGCGCTTGCATCTGACTTGAACTCTGAGTAGACCACACGATCAGTGGCCAAATTTTGGTTAGGAGTTGCCTGGGTGTTTGATTGGGAGCGATCGCCCTTAGATTTTGCTGACTTTGCCATCTGCTGCGCTGTGAGCTAATAGCAGCTCTAAAATTGCATAGCAGCTATCTTACTGCCTGATCGCCTTCAAATCTATTTGCTTGATTTGCTTGCAAATACCCCGGAAAATACAAGCAAAGATGAAAGCGCCGCAATGCCTCCCTTTCGAGAGACAGCTACTGGCAGCCCAATAGGTTATTTTTACTAAAATCTATCTGGAGATAATCGCTGTGGTTCCGATTCGTGATGACAATCCCATCAGTATTACGCCCTATGTCACCTACGGGCTAGTCGCGCTTAACGTGCTGGTGTTCTTGTACGAAATGACCCTGAGCCCACAGAATCTAGAAACTCTTTTCAATACATTTGCGATGGTGCCGAGTGAGCTTAGCACCAGTTTTCGCACGGGACTGAGCTTTCCTCACGTCACTGAGTGGGGAACGCTGATCAGCGCCGAGTTCTTACATGCGGGGTTTTTCCATGTGGGAGGCAACATGCTTTACCTCTGGATTTTTGGCAATAACGTAGAAGATCAGCTCGGTCACCTGAAGTTTTTTGTGTTTTACATTGTCTGTGGCGTGCTGGCCTCACTGTGCCAGTGGTACGTAGCGCCTGATTCAATGGTACCTTCTTTGGGCGCAAGTGGAGCCATAGCAGGCGTTATGGGCGCATACATCTTCCGTTTTCCGGAAGTGCGAGTGCTCACCTTTATCCCGATCTTTTTCACCTCTTTTCGGATTCCGGCGCTGCTATTTTTGGGCTTTTGGTTTGTCGAGCAGGCGCTTTACGGCATTACGAGTTTAGGTGTTTCTGCAGATGTCGGAATGAATGGCGGCGTAGCCTATTGGGCTCATGCGGGCGGATTTGTATTTGGCGCACTGCTGGGCTACTGGCTCGGCCTATTTGATAAGGCCGAAGAACCGAGCGTGGATGAACCTACCTAAAACGAGCCAATTGAAAATAGCTGCTCAGAAACAGCCGCTAAGATCCCCAAAAACTACCTAACATGCTCACAGGTGCAGGAATCATTTCACCGCGAAAATCTAGCAGTTGCACTAGCAGCAAGTAAGCTACGGCTAGCAGGACAGAAATGCCGCCAGTAACAATTGCTACAATTTTTGGGCGATCCATGGGCTTATTGGGCTCCTACGTGATTATGTGAGGACTGGGGCTTCGTAGATACTAGCTTGGTTATTACTTAGGCGACTAACGCTAGTCTAGTATTTTTGCGGTAGCACTATTGAACGCTAGGCTGTATTTGTCTAAAGCAGATAGCCCTATGCCGATTAATAATAGCGTTACCCCCTTATGAACGTGGTTTCTTCTCGCCCTACTAACTCTACTCATTTGAATGGCTCTGCTGCGATCGCTCATCCACCCACCATTATCGAAACGACCGATCTGCGCAAGGTCTACCGCACTGGATTTTGGCTTAAGGCTGCGCCGCCTTCACTTAAGCAATGCTCTTTAGAAATTTACAAAGGTGAAACCTTCGGTCTGTTAGGCCCCAACGGTGCAGGCAAGACCACATTGCTCAAGCTGCTGCTGGGCATCATTCGCCCTACCGCCGGATCAGCAACGCTGATGGGTGAACCGGCGGGTAATAACGACACAAAAGCCCGTATTGGCTATTTGCCTGAGAATCCTTATTTTTACGATTATTTAACTGGCTGGGAATTTTTGAGCTACACCGCTGGGCTGTTTGGCATTCACGGTGAGGCGAAAAAACGGCGAATTGCGCAGCTATTAGATCTGGTGCAGCTAGATCGGCAGTCGGCGAAAAAAAAGCAAATGCGCCGCTATTCTAAGGGCATGTTGCAGCGGGTGGGCATGGCCCAGGCGCTGATCAATGATCCTGAGATTGTGTTTCTAGATGAGCCGATGTCGGGGCTTGATCCGACTGGGCGCTATCAGGTGCGCGAGATTATTTTGTCGCTAAAGGCGCAGGGCAAGACGCTATTTTTCAATAGCCATGTGCTGTCGGATGTAGAAATGATCTGCGATCGCATTGCCATTCTCGATCAAGGTGAAATTGTCTGCCTTGGCGCAATCCAGCAGCTCTTGGGCCAGCCGGATCACTACATCGTCAAAGGTCACGGCGGCAGTCTCGATATTTTAGATCGGTGGCTGCAAGATATCACCTTTAACGATGGCTACTGGCAAGGCATTCTTTATGAAAATCCGTTTGAATTTATGGCGACAGCCAGGCTGATGAATGCCCATATCGCCAAGCTAGAAGTTGCCAAACCCACACTAGAAGAGTTTTTTATGGCGAAAATTGGGCAGCGGCGAGACGCTGAGCAGCAAGCCGCCGCAGAACGAGAGCAAGCTAAAAAAACGATTCAAAAGCAGCGATCGCTCGGCAAGCTCAGCCCTCAATAAAAACCTTATGACCCAACCAACTCGTCGTTAACGGCCTAAAAACTAGCCGTGGGTCAATAGTGACAAAACTAGGCCAAGATTTAGATTAAGCGCAGTTGGTGTACCTTGTCTGTTTAGGGTATGTTTGGGTAAAGCTACAGGGCAACACTTTAGTGTAACGTCTTGCCGATAACTCACTATTTCTTTTCTGAGAGAATTTAAGTCTATGTGTATAGGTTGCTTGGTAATTTCTGCTCTCACATTTATTGTTCCGGTATCCGATGTGCCTGTCTCTATTGCTCCTCAGGCTGTCAGCGGTTCAACATCGTCAACCCTGGCGATCGCTCAACAGTCTGTGGGCATAGCGACCGTAGAAAAAGAAATCCAGACCGTTCTGGCCCAATTACCGGACTCCGAAGATTCTAAGCTCTTGCAGAACGGCCTAGAAGCAACCCTAATTCGCTTAGATACGGCCACTAGCGGTCAACAGGCTCAAGCCATCATAGATGAAGAAATTAGTAAATTAGCAGAGGTATTGGCAGTAGCTCCCAACGCAGATCAAATCGCAAATATCTTGCTGGATATTCGTGAACTATCCGGTACTGATAGTTTCCAAAACGACCCTGACTTAACCGATCTTCAGTCAAGCGCTAGCTCTATGTTGCTGCTAACAGGTCTACATCTCAATCAGCACTCCGGCTGGCTAGCTTGAGTGACTCTGCACTTATAGATGTGTGTGAGTATGGGCGATACGGGGTTCGAACCTGTGACCTCTTCCGTGTGAAGGAAGCGCGCTACCACTGTGCTAATCGCCCACATAGGCTTTTTACTTTAGCACGTCTGCTGGTGCTGTGACTCATTCAGCCGCTTGGTAGAAAAATTGGTAGAAAATTGGTAGATGGATTTTGATCTGATTTAAGGCTCTAGCGCTCATAAGGCTAGACAATGAAATTCAATCTAAATCTTGACAAAGGCAATTTTCGTATCGACTTCACGCTAGAGGGTAAACGTAGGCGCTTCTACCCTGGAACCCAGGATCAGTTGGTAGCTAGTCAGACCCTACGACGAATGCTTTATGAATGGGAATCAGGCCAATTTGATTTGAGCTTAGAATCCTACAAGCTGGCTAATATAGCTCAGCCGACAGTTAGCATTCCAGTTAGCA
>JBGTNW010000087.1:0-6143 GCA_041742865.1 Phormidesmis sp. | reverse complement strand
GCGTGAGCGATTCGGAGGGCGATGTACCTAAAAACCGCCTAAGCTGTTCTTCAGAATCGTACCAGCGAACATAAACGATCTCGGTATCTAACGGCTGTAAGCCACTGCCCAGCAAAGGCACATTACTCAAATCAACCGGCGACTCGCCTTCAAATACCGCATACGGCAAGTTAGCTGCCATGATTGTGGCCTTTTTATACAGCAGCTGATCGACTGCTGCCATCCTGTCTTCAGCCCGCAGATAGTAGGTCACGCTGGCAAACAGAATCAGAATGCTCCCCATCGAGAGCGTAAACCATCGAGCTAAATGACAGCGACTGCGATCAAACATTTTGCTTTGCATGGCTGGGTCTTATTCCAGAAGATGAGGGAACAAGGCGGTACCCCATGCCATAAACTGTCTCAATCCAATTAGACGCACCTACTTCCTGTAACCGCTTGCGGAGCTTGCGAACGAGAACAGTCATGGCATTACTTTCTGGCTCTGTGCCCCACTCCCATACGGCTTGCTCAATTTGATCGCGTGCCAGCACCTGCCGGGGATGCCGCATAAAATACTCAAGCAGCCGAAACTCCCGGCTAGAGAGCATAGAAACCTCACCCTCATGCTCTACCATGAGCGTATCAAGATGCAGAGATAGCGTATTAAGGCAGAGGGTGTCTCCCTGCCAAAGGGGCGATCGCCGCCTGAGCGCCCGCACCCGCGCCATAAATTCAACAATGTCAATGGGCTTTACTAGGTAGTCATCTGCGCCCGCATCTAGCGCAGTTACCTTGTCTGGAGTCGTATCTTTGGCAGTAATCATCAGAACGGGCGCTGTTTTTCCCGATGCTCGGTAGTGCTGACAAAGGCTCAGGCCGCTAAATCGAGGTAGCATCCAATCTAGAATGAGCAGATCGTACTCTTTTTCTGACAGCAACCACCGGGCGGCTTCTCCGTCGCCTACCCCGTCTACCGTGTATCCAGCCTGAGCCAAAACGGTTTGCAGCGGCATTAATTGCCGGGTGTCGTCTTCCACAAGTAAGATCTTCATACTTTTAACCTACGTACTACCCTGATGCGGCCTACTCTGAATAGCGTAAGGGGTTGCCCCCCGCGCACCGTCTTCCGCCGGTAGGATACAAAAGTGAGTCGCGCGGCGTACAAATGCATCCACACGCCACCATAAGGCTGCCTCGCCAAGAGGTTAGAAAGCTAGTACGCGATGAAATTACTTCATGAAATTGTCGATGAAATTGTCGATTAGACCGATGTCACTTCACACTGTTTCTGTATCTTCGGTTTAGCTGCTCGACTTCTTCAAGCGCTTTTTCCGTTCCGCCCTGGAAAATTTGTTTGACGTAGTTAATCTTGATTTCTTCTAATAGATCTACTAAGAGAGATTGAATTTCTTCAACGTTATGACTCTTTTTCAGCTCTGCCTCTAGCACATCCCGAAAATCTCGACTGATGCGACTGGTTATTTCAGCGCCTACCGGATCTTCCAAAACATTGACTAAATTTTGGTAAGCCCCTTGAGATATCCCCTTGGCGAGACGCTCAATTGCTTGAGAAGGAATCTGCCCTAAACCTGGAATACTCTGGAATTGGCGATATTCAGGAGACTGATTGAGCGTACTGATCACAACATGATGAATTAAATTTTCAATATCAGCCTGAACGTGGGGCAACACATCGTAAACGCTGACTTGGATAAGGCGATTAGCTAAGGCAACAGATTCGTTCGTCTGGTTGACTTGAACGTATGGCTGGCGGGATTCTGGATGCAGAATCCAACGGGTCACCTCTCCTTGCTCGATAGCGTCCTGGATTTGGTCTATCACCTGAACCCCAATCATTTCGGTGAGTTCTTGGGCAAATCCAATTGCAAAGTCGTGGTTTATCTGCGATCGCACAGCTTCTAAACTCAACAATCTCGTCTGATAGAGACGAAGGGTAACCGGAACTATCCGCAGCCATCGCCAAAATGGCAGCAGTAAAAACAAGTCGTACCATCGGCGCAGCATGGCCTCCCATTGACTAAGATCAGGGCGGCGGCGACTGATATAGCGAGTGCGAATCAAAAAATCTGCTGCAAAAATCAGCATAAATGGCAGATCTATTTGCCAGAAGTGATCAACAAATCTGCCGTATCTGCCTACGTCTCGATAGAAGTTTGCGTTAATTAAAGGGCGTAAATCTGTCTCAAAAAAACCAATCTCCTTCTCCCAACCCGCCTCAGCGAGATAAGCCGGACTCCAAAAAGTGAGCAGTGCGTCTTGAGAGAGGGCGCTACGAGTGCGATCGCGCATCTCCTGCTCAATTTTAGCGAGTGTCCTACTTTTGCCTGCAACCGCAAACGGATCGTCGCTGATTATCTGCAAACTAAGCTGCTGCAAATTTTCTAGCAGGCTCTCCGTTTCAGGAGATCTCAGCCCGGTTTGCGAAACCTGTCGCGCTAATTGATCGACTTGATCCAAATAATACTGCGTCTCTGGATGGGGTTGCACACCCTTTACTGGGTCATAAAGCTGCACTAATCTGGGCGTAAACTGAAGGTAAATGTCTCTGGCTTCAAGGTAGCTCAAATTAAAGCAGACTAGGCAAAAGTTAAGCAATGCCAGCAGTGCCATCAACCGCTGCAATCCTTGGTATTTAGGTGTTGGAGTCATACAAAATCTATGTCGTGAGACGGCTAATTACAGCGGGGGCAGACGCATTTGGCCATCGCTAGTCGCTTAAGCTGCTGCTACGGACAGGTCTCATCTAAACTTACTATAGTCAAGTCAAATGACCAATGCTGTTGTGGTGTATGAGCTAGTATTGAGGCTAAATATGATCGAAAAGTGACGCGGCAACTGGCACCCACCTTCTGCAAATAATTTCAGTTATCTGTGCAGAAGATCGGTGTAAAAGATCGGATCTTTAGCGATCGCTCTCCTCAAACTGCAAAACGGTGACGGCATCGGTTGCCTGGTAGCGTTGGGCGGTGGTTTCGATTTTGCTGAGCTGACCGAGGGCTCGGCTGCAAGCAAAGCCGTATTTGGCCTGAACGCGATCGCTAGCAATGGTCAAAGATTCTCGCGATCGCGTCAAAAAATCAGCAACCGCATAGCGTTCTCCCGGCTCAAAGTACTTTTTTACAATTAAAGACGGTGAGTAACAAACCTCTTGCTGACCATCGGGCCACTGAATTTTGAAGTTGATTTCGGGCATAACGAGAGCCGGTTAAGCAATCACCGGGATAACTGAACATTAAAGCAATTAGCCGCGAGTTACCAACTGTTCGTACAGCGCTAAATGCATCTGGGCTGAAACTTGCCAACGGTATGGCGAGATGATCTCTTCGCTGTGAGAGAGCAAGCCTTGAGCGATATCTGGCCGAATGACTTCTAGCATAGCAGCCGCGATCGCTTCTATACTTTGCGGCGGCACCAACCGCGCAGATGCGGGTGATAAAAACTCAGTAAAGGGCGCTTGGTTTGAGGCAATCACCGGCACCCCAGAGGCTAAAGCTTCGAGCACCACTAGCCCCCAGCCTTCCTGCACCGAAGGAAAAACAAACGCATCGGCTAAGCGATAGAGGCTAGGCAGGTGCTGATCGGGCACGATTCCCGGCAAAATCAAAGCGTTCTCCAAATTTTCGGCTTTGGCCAGCGCCCAAAAGTCATCTCGATACGGCTGATAGTCAAACAGCGTGGCTCCCCCCACAATCACAAGCTGCGCATTGGGCCACTGCCGATGCACACGGGCAAATGCTTTGAGTAAATTAATTGAATTTTTACGGGGCTCAATGCCGCCAACCGTGAGGTACACCGGGCCAAATCTGGCTTCTTTATCCCGTTTTGGATGAATTCCGTAGGCTTCAGCAATGGCCGCATCTGCCGCTGTTGGCACGGCTGAAAACCGGCTGCTAACGCCGTTGATCACTCGGTGTGCGGCGATGCCATAGTCTTTTTGGAGTACTTGCTGCCACAGAGCGCTAACGCACAGACAGCGATCGCTCAAATAAATCGATTTCTCCTGACACTCCCTCAAATAAGGACTCTCAAACGCCTCAATATGATGCACCGTGCGCACAAACTGAGAGAGCTTTCCCTGGGCTTTTAGCTCAGCTAAAGCATTTGCACTCAGGCAATCTTGCGCATGGTAAATGTTGTACCCCTCATGCTTACTCAAATGCTGTTGAAAGAAGTTGACAAATTCTTGAATCCGCTGCCGAATCAGCAGATCGGTATCCCCCTCGCAGGCTTTTGCAGGCACTGCGAAAGTCTTAAATCCTACCGGACGATGAAACCCCTCACCGCTTTTATCCAAAGCAAAAACACAGGGGTCATGACCCAAATCGGCCAGGGCCTGCGCTAGCTCCAACGTATGTACAACGCTGCCGCGAGGCTTGGTAGAGTAGGTGAGTAGGGCGATTTTAAGAGACATCACGGCTGTCTAGAATGAGTCTTTTTTAGCTGAATTAGATCGAACTTAGGCCGAACCCAGTTAAAGCACATTCTAAATCCCAAAAAAGCTGCTGCGCTTCGGCCTGCTGCAAAAACACCTGCGACCCCTCAATCACACTGCCAACTCGCTGACAAACCAAATTGTGCTCAGCAAACAAAGCCTCTACGCGCAAAATATTCTCCGGCGGCACACTCAGCAAAAATCCATAGCTTGGAAAGCTGGCCAGCCAGGTCTGCCAGCTAACGCCATCGGGGCGAGGCACTTGGTCTAAATTGAGCACTGCGCCGCACTTAGAAGCTTCACAGAGCATTAACAGCGTACCTGCAAGCCCTCCCATGCTGATATCTTTACCCGCATGAGCTAGTCCGCTAGTCGCTAGCCTCGGCAGCAGAGCCAACTGCGCTCTGAGCTGTTGCGGATTAGCTGCGGTCGCCGCATTCCAGAAAGGGTAATCGCCATAATACGCGCCGCCGTCCATACTCACTACCATCATCAGCGCATCCCCTGGCGTGGCTTCAAAGCTCGTGATGAGCCGCTGAGCCCGACCCATGACGGCTACCGCAAGGCCCGCGTGATGGCTGTGGCAGTTTGTATGTCCGCCGACAATGGGGACGCCGTAAGCTTGAGCAGCGGCCTTCATTCCAGCCCAGATTAGCTGAGTGTCATCAACTGAGCGGCTCCACAGCGCATCCACTAGCGCGATCGCTTCTCCGCCCATCGCCGCAATATCTGATAGGTTCACCATCACCGCACACCACCCGGCAAACCAGGGCGATCGCTCGACAAACTGCGGCGAAATGCCTTCAGCCGCTAGCAGCAGATAACCGTCACCATCGGGAATCGCCGCACAGTCATCACCTAGCCGCACAGTCTGTTGATCTTTACTCCACACCGTTTGGCCCAAAGCGTCGGCAGCCGTTTGAATATCTTGTTTGTGCAAAATCCCAGTTGAGGCTTGCAAAGCGGCAATCAAATCGGCTAGGACAACGCTTTGATCGTCATTGGGTGACTGATCTAAGAACTGATCGGCTGAGTGATCTGGCAACGGGTCTGCTAAGCGATCAGATGAGTGAGACTGCACGTAAAAATCTGTCGCCATTGGCTTCAGGCAACCTGCTGTGTGGATGGGGAAAGAATTGGCTGAATGGGGCTCTGTTCGGCGCTACAAAAAGATTGACCCGATAAATGACTGGGCAAAAGAGGCAAGCCTGGGCGCAGCGGCGCGGCAGCTGGCGGCGCGGCAGGATAATGGGCCAGATCCGCTTCCATCAGGTGATGGGGCTGGGATAAAACCTCTATTTCTTCGAGGCTTTGCCAATGCAAGCGAGTGAAAAAACGAACATTTTGACGCTGAACGGTAGCCAAGAAGCGATCACATCCCCACGTATTCGCTGTGGTGACGGCGGTTTGGATTAAGCCTCTACCAATACTGCGCCCAACCCGGCGAAAATCGGGATGTACCCCTAGCCGTCCGCCGTACCATAATTGCGGGGCTTTCTCGTAAATTCTGACGACCCCGACCACTTGGTTTGGCTGATCTTCTTCATGGGCGATCGCCACAATTGGATAAGCGCGCTGATCAATTTGATCGCGATCATGCCCCTTAAAAAGTCCCTGTTCGTTACAAAAAATCTGCTCTCTGAGCTGAAAGTATCGGTCGATGTCAGACTCTGATAGCGCTAATTGAAAGCTGTAAGTTCGCATAGAC
>JBGTNW010000086.1:0-20552 GCA_041742865.1 Phormidesmis sp. | reverse complement strand
AATTCGGTGACCGTAAGTCCCGTCAAGCTCTTCAATATGCGAGGTTTTCCCTTCAGCTCTGCGTAGGTTATTCTCATCACACTGCTCCTATTTCCCTGGCAAGTTTTTATTTTACCGCGCTAATTCTCGATAAAGTCTAATGTGCCACGGCGTACCCCTAATGATTACGCCGATCTAGTTATCTACAAAGATGACGAATTCAAAGATCCATACTTTGTCTTTGAGGCAAAGCGTTCAGATATCAGCGATGCTGAGTTTGCTCAGTCTATTGAACAAGCCTGTGGTAATCGGGCAAGTCTTGGTGCTCCGTTTTGTGGTGCAATCGCAGGTTTAACCCGTCGCCTCCTACGGTTTGACAAGTTTCCGCCAGGTGAACGAGATCGAAACCATCTAACCGATATTCCCAAACGGTATGGCAAACCTCCAGAATGGCGCTTTTATAAAAATAGAGTTGGGCAAGATCTTTCTGCTGTTCCTCGCGAAGAACTCCGCTCTGCTATCCGCAAGTGCCACCAGACTCTTTGGGAAGGGGGCCGCCGTAGCCCAATTGCTGCCTTTGGTGAGTTCTGCAAGATTGTCTTCGTTAAGTATCGAGATGAGAAAAATCCTGATCTTGAAGATGATCAACCCTATGCTTTTCAGCGCCGAGATGGTGAAAGCAGCGAAGAACTCGCAAAGCGTATTCTTAAGCTCTATGCAACTGAGCAAGAACTTGAACCAGGGGTTTTTACAGATCAAATCAATGTAGATCCCCCGGTGCTAGCCCATGTAGTCGAACACTTAGAGGCGTTGTCATTAGATCGAACAGAACTTGATACTAAAGGAGTGGCGTTTGAGGAATTCATGGGTGGATTCTTCAAAGGTGACTTTGGTCAGTACTTCACTCCTCGCGAATTGATTGCCTTTTCGGTTGAAGTCTTGAACCCAGAACGTAAAGAGCTAGTACTTGATCCAGCTTGTGGATCGGGAGGATTCTTGCTGTACGCTCTTGACCATATTCGTAGAGAAGCCAATCGCCGTTATCCAAACCATAAAACGAATGCACGTCAGGGAGTTAGTCATTACCAGTACTGGCATGATTTTGCCGAGAAGAATTTATTCGGGATTGAAATCAATGAAGAACTAGCTCGTGTCGCCAAGATGAATATGATCATTCATGATGATGGTCATACCAATATCGTGGGGCATGATGCCCTTGATTTCTTGTCGAAGCTGACCGCAGTTAAGCCTGAACTTGTCCCTAATAAATTTGATTTAGTTTTGACAAATCCTCCTTTCGGTTCAGTTGTCAAGAAAACTGAGAAAGGGGAGGGATATCTTGATCAGTTTGATTTACGTCTGTACCTAAACAAATCTATGACAGGTACAGAGCCAGACGAATCAAAGAAAGGAGAGCGAAATGCAAAACGTGGCGCAAAAGCAGTAAAGGCTCGCACCAGTATCAAAACAGAGATCCTGTTTATTGAACGAGTTTGGTCATACCTGAAACCCGGTATTGGCCGTGCCGCAATTGTATTGCCGGATGGGATTCTTACTAACTCATCTTTACAGGGAGTACGGAATTGGATGCTATCGCATTTTCAGATTCTTGCAGTAGTAAGCCTTCCGCAGTTTGCGTTTGCTTATTACGATGCTGGTGTGAAAGCGAGTCTTGTGTTTTTGCGTCGATTAAAAGATGGAGAAACAGTAGCCGATGATGAGCCAATCTTTATGGCTTTGGCTGAAAACATTGGTTATGACGCGACAGGACGAAAGACTTTTGATGTAACAGTTGAGCATGAAGTTCTAGAGAAAGAAAAGGTAGAACTACAAAGCTGTGATCTTTTTGACTATCGTGTTTATTTTGAGTGGAGTACTGTTAATCCTAAAGAACCAGGGTGGAGTGAGCGGAGTCGGGAAATTATTCCTAATACTGGGTTAGTAGCCCAGTGGCGGGAATTTCAAAGAGATCCAGAACCTTTTTTCGTCTAAGCCCTGCTGAACAAATCAATGCTTCATGTTTTGGTGTTGAGCAGGGCAAAGTACTACAAAGAGCTGATGTAAATTTTTGGCGGATAACACCATTTCTAGAGAAGAAATTTGCACATGCACTTTTTACACCAAGACAATTTGGTGAATTAGTTTTAACAGTTCAGTATGGCTCCTCATCGCTGGCAAAATCAGAACCGCCTGGTATACCCATCCTACGAATGAACAACCTTCAAGATGACGGTTGGGATTTGAGCGATATAAAGTATATTGAACTGACAGATCGCCAGCTCGAAACTTATAAATTAAAACCAGGGGATATCATATTTAACCGCACCAATTCCAAAGAACTTGTCGGTAAATGTGAGGTTTTTAATGAATCTGGCGATTGGGTTTTTGCCTCTTATCTAATTCGTGTCTGTACTGACAAGAAACTACTAAATCCACAATTTGCTTCCGACTTCTTGAGCACTTCTACAGGTCGGTTGCAGATTGACAGTTTCTCACGTCAGATTATTGGAATGACCAATATCAATGCAGAGGAAATTCGACAGATTCTTATTCCTCTGCCTCCATTGAGCAGACAGAATGAACTAGTCACTGCTATGGATGAGGCACGATCACAGCGCAAACAAAAACTTGTAGAAGCCGAAAATATTCTTTCTAGCTTTGACGATTATCTGTTAAACATTCTTGAGCTTAATAGACCTGTTGAGGATGTTCGTAGAGTTTTTGCTGTACGTTTCCAAGATCTTCAACAGCAAGGTCGATTAAACGCAGATTATTTCCACCCTGAACGAATTTTAGCCTTGCGATCAATCACTTCCGCAGCACAGACGATTCACTTTCAAAAGCTTGAAGAGGTCGTAAGCTTTATACGTGAAAAAATAAAAACTCCTGAAGACAACTATTTAGGACTTGCTCATGTTCAGAGCAATACGGGGGAGCTTATAAACGTAGATGATACTGCTACTGGCAGTTGCCATACATTTCAGCGTGGAGATGTACTATTTGCACGACTACGACCTTACCTAAATAAGGTATATCGTGCCGAGATGGATGGATGCTGTTCTCCTGAATTCCACATTCTTCGGATTAAGGATGATCAGTTACTTCTTCCCGACTACTTAGCCGTTATACTGCGGAGTCGATTGATTGTTGCTCAGACCATACACATGATGACTGGTAACACTCACCCGCGACTTGCCAATGATGATGTAACGAATCTTGTAATTCCTATACCTAACCTTGGCGTTCAGCAGCGAATTGCAGAGGAAGTACAACGCCGCCGGGATGAGGCTCGACGTTTACGAGCGGAAGCAGAAACCGAATGGCAAGAGGCTAAACGATGGTTTGAAGAACAATTGCTGGGAACTGAGATGTCATGACGTTTGAGTTCTTAATTTTTTATCGCAATGGAGTTGATATTAATGTCCGCGAAATCATAACGGATATTCTGGTTAGAGTATTACAGGCAAATTATGATGAAGTTGATACCGATGAAGCTCGGCAGATGGTATTGCTTCGTAACGAACGGCTTGGAGAAGAAGTAACAGATGAAGCCGGCAATACTCAAAATGTACTTTTATGCTTTGCTATAGACCTACCAGAAGACACAGATGAACCCCAAACTGCAATAGAAGAGTTTGCTGAAGCATTGGCAGAAATCGACCCTGTGCACCACGTTGTAAAGTTCGAGGATCCCATACTGAAGGCTGATCTTGCTAATTGGGCAGAAGAAATTTTTGATCTTGAAATGAAGCTGCGGCGTGTTCTTACACTCATTTATCTTTATGCTTATCAAGATGGAGACCCTTATAACCTACTCCGTGATGAAAGTACGGAACCCATGGGGAAGAAGGACATAAAGATTGACGATATCAAAAAATCACTAGAGAATGAGTTTTTCTATCTAACGTTTAGTCAATATGTTGGCCTTAACAGACGACCTGAAATCAAGCAGGTAAAGGCTTTGCTAGAAACAATTTCCAACTCTGAAACCTATGATGCTTTTCGGACAGAATTAAATCGCGTTCCAGTTCAACATGAAGATGATGCTGTCTTCTTGGCAGGTTTGAAAGAGCGTATGGATCCCATTGAAAAAATGCGTAATTGCGTAGCTCACAACCGTCGCCCTTCTCAAACAGTTGTCAATAACTACGAGACCGCCTGCCCTCTGCTAGATAACCTGCTTGACGATTATCTTAACGAATGGCTTTGGTGAGAGACCAACGAAAACGAATTTCTTGATGATGAGGGAGATAATGAATTTAGTCCTGAATAAGAAGATATACCTAATTCGGAAGTAGTTGAAACCGAGTCTTCTAGCGATGACTAAGAGAATAATCCCAGTGTTGAACTGGAAGAATCACCAAGAGACACATCTAATTCAGAAATGGCGGAGGTGGAAGACGCATAACACTCCGTAGCAGCAGACGGACGAAAAGATCTGGCTCTAAGTTCGAGATTATCTGCCGCCGCTGCACTTCACCGCTATCAAGGAATGAATACGTTGTCGTTGGTCGAAATCACAATTCCAAGTCCTTTGGTACTGCGTGGTGGATGGGCTGTGATCGCATCTGTTTATGCGTCACGCAGATGAACCGCCTCTGCTTACGCCAACGGCAATCATTAGTACTATCACGACGGTGGTAGCAACTGGGCGTCCATTCGCTTCCTTAGGATTCGTTCGGAATTAAACTACCGAATTGTTTATTGCCCACATGGTTGAATTCATAGTTCTGGTTAATCTGAAATCGGTAACTTATTTACGAACGACTCCTTAGACAAAAAAAGGGTTCACAGGTCTACACCCATGAACCCCAAATTCTGTTGTTGTTTCCTTACGTCTCAAGCGCCCTATACGGTCGCCATTTCATACTCAGAGCTGTCCTTGTCATAGCGAATCGCAACATTCGCCAGCATCTTTCCAGAGAAATTTGAGAGCGCCTTTTCAGAGGCTTCAAACGCATCGTAAGCCTCATCTAGCTTAGAGAGCAGCGTATTGTAAGCATCCAAATCAGTGTCAACTTTGGCAATCAGCGCCGCAAAAGCCGTATTAGAAAAGCCGCTGCCAAAATCGAGCTGAGGATCAATCGATCTCATACCCGAAAGGCGCTTTGTCGCGTTGGGCAATACGGTGGATTTTTTCTTCGGTCGTGGCATAGTGATACCCCTTGCAACTATAAACAACAATAAGTGAGGCCCTTTACCGACAGGGGCGTAGGGCATTCGACTGCTGCTACAGTACCCGCCAAAAAAGACAAAAATGATGTCCGTCATTGCGTACAATTACAGGGCTTTTGCAAAAGGTTTGATTGCACTTTGCGCCACAGGGGTAAACCTACGAATCAACCTGCTATTTTTGTAACCGAATCAACAGATTTTTCAGCTTTTTTTAGCCATGAGCGCGAACCATTTTTATAGCTTAGGCAGATCAAGCACGTCATTACGCTGATCGCCTTCATACATCGGCAGATCATGCGCATACTTCGCCAACTCATCTACCCATATTGGCAACTTGCCTACATACATCGGCAAAGTGCCCGAGCATAGTGGCAGATCACCCGCATCCTTGGCAAATCATCCGCATACATCGGCAAGTCATCTACCGATAATGACTCATCATGAAAGCAAATAGGCAGATCATTGTCATGATCTGCCTATTCAATGAATATCAACGGATCCTACAGGATTCGAACCTGTGACCGACCGCTTAGAAGGCGGTTGCTCTATCCAACTGAGCTAAGGATCCTTAAAGGGCTGCTGATTGGCTGTACTAGCTTACCTCGATTTTGCACCTGATTAAGTTGATGTCAAATTGGCTATCAGGATGGTTTTGGGTACGCTAATTTTGCCGATGAGTCCGATGAATTGGCTTAAACGGCTATAGTCTGCCTTCTGCTACTGCTATCTGTCACCGGCTACTGCCATCTGTCACTATGTTTTTACTGACGCCTGAGGATATTGAAATTACGCAGGTTCAACACCCTAAAAAAGTCGGTAATGTGCCGATTTTATCCTATGAGGGGAAGACTTTTCGGCTGCTCAGTATTTTTAGTGCCCATCAGCAGGATAAGGCTCAAACCGCTTGGCGGCGAATGACAGAGGGCGAAGGCAAGCTTTGCGTATTGCTCGAAGAACGTTTTCGCTATAGCTTATGGCGGCAGGTAAATATAGATATGGGCCTGCTGCATCCGGTAGCACCCGTGGCTTACTCCAAAGCTTGTGTACTGTTAGCGCAGTCACTCTATCGGGATGCGGAACGGTTGCTAGGGGCTCAGAAAGCCAAAAAATTGGGCGCTGCTTTAGAAGTCAGCTTAGCTCGACAGATCGCTCCGATGGGTGGGCTAGGCGGGCTTTTACGGATCAACCCGCTAACCGAAAAGCTGCCTCAGTGGGCAGAAGACGATCTCAGTGCACTATTGCTACACCTGCATCGCCTAGGAACTCAGTTTTTTGGGCGAAATCGGTTTGTAAGCCGCACGCTGCGGTCACTAGACAATCTACCTGAAGATGACAAGGCTATGTTTTTAAGCTGGGTAAAGCTTTCTTTGCTGGGCCATCTTTGGCTGGGTCAAAGGGGCTAGCGGGAGCCCTGAGCTAGCAAAATTTCGCGGTGAGCGGCTTTAGTATCCAACGCCCATTTTTTTGGCTGTGAGGTTGGCGATTTCTCCCGTCCGCAATCCGAAAAACTGCCATACTGGGAAAGCAACTGTGAAGGATACTGGCAGCATGGCTCCCCGAAAACTGTCTGACTTGGATAAAAGCAACATCATTGAGCTGTATAAGCAGATCGACCAAACCACTTCAACGTTGGCGGATCAGTACGGGGTGAGCAACAGCACCATCAGCCGGATTTTGAAGACGACTTTGCCGTCAGATGAGTACGCTCAGCTAGTTGCTCAAAAGCGGATGAGCGGAGCCGATAGAACGACGGGTGTTAGCACGGGTGTGAGAACAGCTCCTGTCGCAGCCAGCGTAAACACAGAAATAGCGACAGAAGCCGAGGCTGACCAGCTTTTAGTCGCATCGGATTCTGCTGTAGAGCCGCCTAAGCTCAAAACAGCCGCCGAGAAAGAAGAGGCTAAGGCGAAGACGCTCTCCCGTCGCCGCAGTCGAACGCGACGATCAGAGGATGAAGATGAGCAATTGCCTTTGCTGACAGGCGATCGCTCAATACCAGAACGCTCAGAGGCTTTATTTAACGAGACCGATGAACCTAGCGCTAACGCTAGCTTTCATGACTCAGGTCTAGAAGCGATCGCCGAAACAGAAGCCGAAGAAGAGGACGACGACGACGACGATGACGACCTGCTTGGGCTCGATGAAGCGCTAGGTGATGATTTTGGCGATGACGACGATGACGAGGACGACGACGAGGACGACGATGATGCCATTGACCTGCTAAACCCAAAGCTTCCTAGCATAGTGACGATGGAAATCATGCCGTTAGGCGAAGCGGTACTGCCCAAGCCCTGCTACTTGGTGGTGGATATGCGCTCTGAGCTGATTACGCGGCCACTGAGCGACTTTGCCGATTTGGGCCAGATTCCAATAGCCGAAGAAAAGGCGAAAACACTGCCCGTATTTGACAATCACCGAGTGGCACGGCGATTCTCTCGCAATAAGCAGAGGGTGATTAAAGTGCCCGACGGCAGCTTAATTACCCGCACGAGTCCTTATTTACAAGCCAAGGGCATTACTCGACTGCTCGTCGATGGGCAGGTGTTTGATCTAGTAGGCAGTGATTAGAGCAGCCGGAGCGAGCCGGAGCAATCAGAAGCGGCTACTTTTCGGTCGCTTCTTTGCCACCCATTTGTTCGGCATCTGGGCAGTCGTGAGTCAGGGGCAGTTCGCTGTAGCCTTTGGGAACGGTGGCTAGTTTTTGGCTGATTGCGCCAATGCTCTCGATACGAACCATTTCTTCCCATGAGCAGATTTCGTCCTCATCTTCAGTTTCGTAGCGAACGGTGACGAGATCACTTTCTATACTGAGAATGGTGGCTGATTCTATCCAGCGCTGCTGGTCGCGTAAGAAAATTTGCACTTCACGGCCATCACAGGAAAGCTGATAAATTTTACGTTGCAGCATGTTTTTCTTCGATGCGAATTCTGGGCTGTAGTTTTAGACCTTACTTTTAGACTTTAGATCATGAGCTGATAAGCACCCTTAACCGCTAGCGTATTTTTCCCTTGTTGACTATTCTAACGTGAGGATAAGTTCTAAGGCTCTATCAGTAACACTACTGTTTAAGTGGCCATTAATTAATGAAGGCTAGAATAAGATGACAAAAATTTGGGCCTGCGCTCTTTGACTTAAATTAAGCCATTAGATTTAGTCATTGGATACAACCTTTAGAGTAAGTTTTTAGCGTGAGGAAGTGCGTTTATGCAGTTGCAGTTGTGCAGTTGGCCTGAGATTGAAGCGTATTTAACGCGATCACGCGGCATCATTTTCCCGATTGGCTCTACCGAGCAGCATGGCCCCACTGGGCTAATTGGTACTGATGCAATCTGCGCCGAGGTCGTGGCCAAAGGGGTGGGGGAGGCAACCGGGGCACTGGTTGGCCCCACGATCAATGTGGGGATGGCGTTGCATCATTTGGCCTTTCCGGGCAGTGTGAGCCTGCGGCCTAGTACCCTAATTGCCCTGATTCAAGACTATGTGAAGCCGCTGGCTCGGCAGGGCTTTGAGCGGTTTTACTTTGTCAATGGGCACGGGGGCAATGTGGCGACTATGAAGGCGGCTTTTTCGGAAGTGTATGCAGCGATCGCCGATGCTAATCTTCCCAATGCTGCTAAAATCCGCTGTAAAATCGCCAACTGGTATCAGGCTGAAGCCGTCATGACTCTTGCCGATCAGCTCTACGGCGACCAAGAGGGATCTCATGCTACTCCGAGTGAAGTTGCCCTAACTCAGTTTGTCTATCCGGGGGCGATCAAACGAGCAGCGCTCTCGCCGACTGTCGCCCCGGCGGGTCGCTCCATCTATAATTCAGCAGATTTTCGTGAATTTTATCGAGACGGGCGGATGGGATCTAATCCAGATTTGGCGACACCTGCGCACGGAGAGCAGTTTTATACGCTAGCCGTTAAAGATCTCAGTAACGGCTATTTGTCATTTTTGCAAGAGGCGTAGACGATTGCGAACTAGCTAGTTCTACTCCTCCTCATAGGTCGGATCCGCCAAATAGGCCAACCGATCTAGCGGCCAAAAGCGAATCGTCGCGCGACCGATAATGCGATCGCTGGGTAGAAATCCCCAAACGTGCCCATCATCGCTATTATTTCGATTGTCGCCCAGCATTAAATAAGCGTCTTGCGGCACTGTCTCAGGCCCCCAAACATAGTCAGGCGGCGCTTCTATGTAGGGCTCCGTCAACACCGTGCCATCGGCATAAACCTTGCCATCTTTAATTTCTATCACTTCACCGGGCAACCCAATTACCCGCTTGATAAAAGCTTCTCGAGAAAACTGCGCGCCTGCGGCTGCGGGTGGATGAAAAACAACAATACTGCCGCGACTAGGCGTTGTAAACCGGTAGCTGACTTTATCGATAACGAGGCGATCGTTGATTTCTAGCGTTGGCAGCATCGAGCCCGATGGAATGTAGCGGGCTTCAGCAACGAATGTGCGGACGCCAAGGGCCAATACAATGCTTAAGCCTACTGTCTGTAGCGCTTCCATCCAAGGATTAATCGGCGCTTGTTCACGTCTAGCTTCAACGCCGGACGGGGACTCTTTTGAGCGCTCTGAATCGGATGGATTTCGCTTAGCAGCCATGCAAAACACCTAACAGGAGAAAGGGCGGTAAAGAAAGGGCGATAAAGAAAAGGCAATAGAGAAAGGGTCAACCCTTCTATTTCAATTCCCATCGTATCTAAAAAAAGAGCAATCTCAGGCGAAATTCTGGGCAGCAAACGCTTTAAAGGTAGCTCATGAGCAGTTTGAGTACGCCCGCGATCGCGCTCAAAGCCGCCGTTTCAGTCGCTGTGTGATATTCTGTGGTCGGAATTTGCAACGTCGTGCCACTAATCGCCCCTTCAGTTGCCGTGACAATTCGGCCTAGCTCCGTGCGACCCAAAGGATAAGGCCGAGCGCGCGTTTTATTTTGGGCCTCAATGTATTGGTCTTTAAAGCCATAGCTCAGGCCCAGATCATGGCAGCGATTGACCAGCTCCTGCGTCATTTGGGCGCAAAAAGGGCCGTTGGCGTCTCGGTGGCGCAGCGTTATTTGCTGAGCATCGGCATCTTTACGAGTAGCATAGGGGCTCGTATCGAGCACCAGCAGCCGCTGCGTCGTCAGGCGTTCTCGTTGAAACCAAGACAGTGCATAGCGCCAGCTTCGACCTGATTCCTCTTGCGCAGTAAACAGCCCAGTGCCTTGAAAGCCGCGTTGAAATAAATAAATGATCATTGCTGCGCTCACCACATTATCTAGCTGCGCTGAAATCAGGCCATCGACGATATTGAGGCGATCTAAAAACGACACCGGCGTACCGGGCTGCAAAAAGTCTAAGCCGCTCACTTCAAAAATTAAGTTCTTCCGCGCCGGACAAATGTATGAGCGGGTGATTTCGCCTTGGCCCAAGTAGGTGCCTGCATAGGGTAAATGCGCCTGCACTCGCTGGCCTTGAAAGCGATTTTCAATCACATGCAGCATGTGTTCAGAGGTCGATCCCCCCATATTCTCGCCCTGATTACCCGCGATAAAAGCCGCATACTGAAACTCATTTGGCCCCGTGCACAGCAGCCCATGGCGATCAATATGCGCCGATAAAAAGAGTTCTTCAGGCCGAGTCCCTTGAGCGACTAGCACCCCGTGATAGCGCCGCACATTTAAGCCCAGTTCTTCTAGCTCTCGCTGGAGTACGCGAAAAAAGGAATCTTCATTCCCCACCACCGCAGGCTCTCGGATCAGCGGCTTCAAAATATCCAAAAAATCTTCTAGCTCAGCGCGGTAATCACCGCTGTAAACCGCAGCATTAGAATTCTTGGACTGTACAGCTTGACCTAAAAACACCATAACGCCCTCCGCGACATCCTAGAGTTGTCTCAGCTTTTAATGCGCCTACAATCCTATGGCTAAGCGGCTGAGCAAAACTGTAGCTGATACTGCTTTTTGGGAGTTTCGGTAGTTTTAAGCGTCGCTTTGGAGCTAGCTAACCAAATCCGGAAAGACTTTGCGCACTGCCGGATGCACGAGTTGATGGTCGTGGACATTGAGCGCTGAGGCCAAGCCTTTGCCCGTGACTGAATCTTGCTTGAGGGCATCGAGGCCATACTCAGCGAGCTGTAGCACATAAGGCAAGGTGCTGTTGTTGAGTGCTTGAGTGGCTGTCCAAGGCACGGCTCCGGGCATATTGGGTACCCCGTAATGAACAACGCCTAGCTCGGTATACACCGGCTCACTGTGAGAAGTGACTCGCAAGGTTTCAATGCAGCCGCCTTGATCAACGGCAACATCGACAATCACTGAGCCAGGGCGCATAGTTTCGACCATGCCACGAGTCACTAGCGTCGGGGCTTTGCGATTGGGCACAAGCACCGAACCAATCACCAGATCGGCGTCGGTGACTGCGGCTGCAATGTTAGGCGTATTGCTATATAGCAAGCTCACGCGCGAACCAAACAAAGTCTCTAAATAGCTCAGCCGCTCTACACTAATGTCAATGATGGTGACTTGTGCGCCCAAGCCAATCGCCATTTTGGCGGCTTCGGTGCCGACCACGCCGCCGCCGATAATCGCGACTTTACCGGCCGCAACGCCGGGCATACCGCCGAGCAGCACCCCGCGTCCGCCCTGCTGCTTTTCTAAAAAGCGCGCCCCGAACTGCACCGACAGCCGACCGGCAATGACGCTCATGGGCATGAGTAAAGGCAATGTGCCATTTTTCTCAACGCTTTCGTAGGCGATCGCACTCACCCCACTGCCGATTAGCTTCTCGGTAAGCTCTCTGCCTGCGGCTAGGTGCAAATAAGTAAACAACAGCTGATCGGCTTGCAAATAGCCGTATTCAGCCAGCAGAGGCTCTTTGACCTTGATTACCATCGCTTGCTGCCAGGGTTGCGAGGCATCAGCGGCGATCGCGGCCCCGGCCTGTACATAATCTTCATCGCTAAAGCCCGCACCGGCCCCAGCTTGAGTTTCTACCACCACCGAGTGATGGCGATCGCACAGCTCTTTGACGCTAGCAGGGCTAAGCCCCACTCGAAACTCTTGGTCTTTTATCTCTTTCGGAACACCAATATTCATATAGCGCTGAGGCTCAACTCTGTTGTCAGAACGCTTCTATTTTAAGGCGCTTTAGCAGCGATAACTGTAGCCCTCACAGCCATATCCCAGCGTCGGCCCATCCCATCAAAAAATCCTTTCCCAGTCAAATAACTCGGAAAGGATTTTTTTAGATAGCGTTACTAACAACGCTAACAGCGCTTAACTAATCACTTTAGTGAGCGCCAACAACCAAGCTCGAAAGCAACGGCAAATTAGCAGTCAAAAAGTATGCAACAATCACGCCGCCTACGCCGCCTACAAAGAAACCACCAGCAAACTCACTCCAATCTTCATCGGTATCGAGCGTTCTAGGTGGGGTGTATGGCAAGGTGTGACGGGCGACTTCTGGATCAACATTGGCACCGCTATACAGCGACAGGCAAATAGTCAAAATTAGCACCAGACTAACCGCAGCTATAAGACCGGCGATCGCGGGCACATCAGAATCTCTGAGTGGGCCGAGCAAAGCAAACGGGCCATACAGAAAGTAGCCGTGGGCCATGCCCACTTCCAACCCGCGACGCTGGGCAGAGAGCCCCGGACGATAAGCAGGCAAATTACTCAGAAAAGCCTTAGACAAAGCCGAAGAATTTAATGGTGTCTCAAGGTTGCCAATCTGAGGATCGCCCGCATAGGGCTTAACAAAATTCGATGAGGTAGGCATATCTAGTACAATGGTTCTCCAAACTTACTCAACACTTACTCAACACAGTTTTAAAGGCAGTGGCCCAAATGGCTAGGCCAGCAAAGGCACACCGAACACTGACGTGCCAAATTGATAAGCTTTGAACCTAAGCTGCGATCTAAGCTGTAAACAGCTGTAAACCAACCAGTTTGGGCCCAACAGCCTGCTACGGATGCAGCAACAAATCAGGAAAAAACCGATTGAACTCAATCAAAATGCCCGCTGTAATCACCATCCAAACGGTGGCAATTACCGGAGCCGTTGACAGATATTTCAAAAAATTACTGCTCATAACACTCCTCCTTTGGAGTCTTGAGGTAAACAATACTGGGCTCAGCCGCCTTGTTTTAATGACCTTAACTAAGGCAAGCCTTTAAGTCATCATCTCAAAGGCATTATCTCAAAGGCGGCTAATCTCAGCTAGCGAGGAGAGACTGTGATCTCTTCTTTTTTCGCAAACATCTCACCGGTGGTGATCTCTCTAAAAGCAAGCAGAGGCCAAGCCGCCGCGCTCAAAGAGCACTTAATTGCCAAAGGCACATCAATGATGATCTCTTTTTCTTCAGGAGACTTTTCACTGCGCACCGCGATAATGTAGGAACGACCGGCCCAGCCAATCCAACCCGCAATCAGCAAAAACAACACGCTCGGAATCAAAAATTCGCCAGCATGGGACAAATCACCATCAACGACGAGGTGAGGCAGTCCTTCGGGGCCACACAGAAGGCTAGTGTTGCCGTAAAATTCATATCGGGCTTTTCCATCATCCGTCGTTTGGGCCGCAGCGCGCTTTTGGAAAGCGGCTGATTCAGCACAAGGCACGAGACCGGATACATTATCACCTGCAATACTTGCGGCAGCCGGAGCGGCAAAGCCAAAAGAAAGGCAGAGAACTAAAGCCAGAGCAAACAACCGTCTCATAAATTGGTTTCCTCTCATTACAGAAAAACGTGAATCTGTTGCTGCATCAATTAAGTTTTATCAACAAAAATCTGCAATCACAGCCCAGCTTTCAGGTCATCATACCCCCCGGTTGGAAACACCGTAAAGAAAGCTAAGACAGGCGTTACATCCCGACACACTCACCCCCCAAATATTCCCTATGCCCCCAACTGTCCTCGCCATTGAAACGAGCTGCGATGAAACTGCTGTGGCGATCGCTCAAGGCCGAACCATTCTCGCCAGCATCGTCACCTCTCAAATCGCCACCCACCAGCGCTACGGCGGCGTTGTTCCAGAAGTGGCTTCTAGAGAGCATGTGAGCGCAATTGGAGAGGCCATCGCCCAAGCGCTTGACACCGCAGCCCTAAGCTGGAAAGCAATCGATGCGGTGGCCGCTACCTGCGCACCGGGCCTAGTCGGGGCTTTGATGGTGGGCCTAACGGCTGCCAAAACCCTGGCGATGGTGCATGGCAAGCCCTTTTTAGGTATCCACCATTTAGAGGGCCACATTTATGCTTCTTACATAGATGAAACTTCACTAGAGCCGCCTTTTTTATGCCTACTCGTCTCTGGCGGACACACGAGCTTTATTCAGGTGCGCAGTCCCAGCGATTACGTCATTTTGGGCAAAACCCGCGACGATGCGGCCGGTGAGGCGTTTGATAAAGTTGCAAGACTGCTGGACTTGGGCTATCCGGGTGGCCCTGCCATTGATAAACTCGCTCAAGTCGGCAATCCCAAAGCGTTTGCGCTACCGGAAGGCAAAATTTCACTGCCGGAAGGAGGCTTTCATCCTTACGATGCGAGCTTTAGCGGACTTAAAACAGCCGTGCTGCGGCTGATCGAAAAGCTAGAACCGGCAGGCGATCTACCGGTGGCTGATATTGCCGCTAGCTTTCAGGCCACGGTGGTGCGCGCCTTGGTAAAACGAGCGATCGCCTGCGCTCAAGACCACCATCTGACGACAATCGTGGTGGGCGGTGGGGTCGCCGCTAACAGCCGACTGCGTGAGCAGCTACAGCTTGCGGCAACAGCTGCCGGACTAACCGTAATTTTTCCGCCCATGAAGTACTGTACCGATAATGCTGCGATGATTGCCTGCGCGGCCGTGGCGCAGTTTGAAAAAGGTCGGCGATCGCCTCTCACGCTCAGCGCTCAGTCCAAACTAGCTATTACCGACATCAGCCAGCTCTACATAGGCGCTACATAGGTGCTCTACCAGCGGTCGATAACCTCGCTAGGATCAGATCAACTGACCTGAAGATTCGGATTAACCAGATCAACCTGATAAATCCGATTGCGCCAAATTCGACTGTGCTAAGACCGAGCGCACCACCTCCGCGACCGCCTCAGGCTGCTCTACCATCGCCATATGCCCACAATCTGATAGCTCAGAGACCAGACTCTCCTGCTCAAAGCGCGGATGAAAGCTAGCCAAATACCGCACATACCGAGGCAGCATCACCTGATCTTGACTAGCCGTAATAAAGTGCACAGGCTGCGTCAATAGGCCCACCACCTGCGGTAATAAATGCACCTCTTCACGAGTTGTTGAAGCGAGCAATGCGCCTTCGGCCGCTTGTTTGTCAGCCTGCATGAAGTCTTGAATACGCTGCTTACCCCACTTTAGTCCCAAAGGCTGATTCACCATCAGCCGCGAAAACAGCCGGGGCAACAGTGGCACCTGCCGCAGCCAAGCGGGCCGAAACCTCACCATTTTCTGCCCTGCTGCGCGAAATTTTTCAAACTCATTGGGCAGGTAAATGCCGCCCCCCGCATTTATACAAATCACCCCTTTGACTCGCTCAGGCATCAAATAGGCAGACCACAGCGCAATACTGCCGCCCAAAGAATGGCCCAGCAGCCAGACGTTATCGAGCTCAAGTCGATCAAGCAATTCGCCTAAATCTTGAGCGTAGGCCGCCAAGCTGTAGGCGGATACGTTCAGCGGCGTAGCAATTAGGCTACCGCCATGATCAGGCGGCAAAATAGTTCTCTCATTCTCGTTTAGATTCTCGGTAGTTGTGGCGCTTAACAGAGTGCTCTGCGCAGATTGACTCGCTTGAGTGGATTGCCCAAAGCCACGTAAATCATAGGTCAAACAGCGATAATGCATAGAGAGCTGAGAGACTAACGGCTGCCAATAAGCGCGACTCAAAAGCCAGCCGTGAATAAAGACTAATGTTGGGTTTGAGCCTTGCTCAGACGATGGCTCAAACGATGGCTCAGATGATCCTTTAGCCGCTGATACCTTTGGCAAAGCACTCAGCTCGTAAGTGTGGAGCACACCCAGAATATCGGTAGTTAGCATATTGGTTATGCTAGCGCTAAGCGCCCCCTCACAACTCAAAGGGCTGGCAGGCGAGTTAGCAGAAGAGTTAGCGCCCGAGCAGCCTAAAGCGGACGCCTTCGGCAATTTTTTGGCCCAAATATTCAGGAATCATGCCTTCATTGGGGCCAAGCAGATACAGGATTAGCCGGGTGCGACCTCGCCACACCAGTAAGTTGGCATTGACCACCAGCAAATCTTCCTGCCAAATGGTGTACATCACCTTGTAAAACAAACCTGGCTGGTTGTCAGCTTCAATCAGCAGCGCGGGCAAATGAAACACCGGATCGACATAAAACTCGGTTTCAACCTGCTCTAGGCCCGCATCTAAGTTAAATTCTACATTCAGCATATCTTCGACTTCAAACCGACCGGCTAAGGCTTCTCGTACGGCTCGGCGGACGTTATCAGCAGTTTTGGGTGAGAGTTCTCTCCCGCCGCGTGAGACCACGAGCTTGGCAAACACCAGCATCGGTGGGTAGATTTGCCCGTATAGGCTGAGGCTGTGAATAGTCAGGCCGTAAGCGGCTAGGACGCCGAAAATGTCACTGAGTAAAAAAGACTGATTGCGATAGGCAAAATGAATGGCAGTGCGATCGCTTTCTGCCGATAGCTCAATGACCGCCTTTTGCGTTCTAAAAAGCTGATATGCCAAGCGTAAATTTTGCAGTTGAATATCGCTACCGACGAACTGCTCATAAAATTGAGGAAAAGCTCGGTTAAAGCGTTTGAGCAATTCCAAAGTAGATGGTTCTAAAGCAGTTGCCATAAAAGGGCTGACCTCCTAGCTCAGAATCGAGTGCAGATCTGAGAGTTGTCATAGGTTGCCCGGTTTTGGCCTCATCTTTCGGCCTTGTTGTTGCCAATTCAGCCAATCGGGCGGATGAATTTGGCTCATTAGCGCCAGTCGCTTCCTGCTGAAGTGAACGGCCAAGCGATATACTTTTGATGGGTTTTGTTCAATTTCATTAACTATCATCACTGATTGCCTGCATGGGTTTATTGAAAAGGTTGTTTACGACTACTGAAGCCACTTCGGCTTCCCAGCAAACAGCCCCTGCCGGTTACCTGGCTGAGACCAACGCGATCCGTGACGACAGCCGTATTTTTTTTAGCACTGATCGCACCATTGATCTCTATGAGCTAGAAGAGCTTTGCGACGCAGTGGGCTGGTCGCGTCGGCCCATCCGCAAAGTGCGTAAAGCTATTCAAAACAGCTTTTTAGTGATCACCATGTGGGAGCAAAAGAGCAATCGCAAGCGCTTAATTGGGTTTTCTAGGGCCACTTCTGATCATGCTTTTAATGCGACTATTTGGGATGTGGTGGTTCATCCTGATTTTCAGGGCAAAGGGTTAGGTAAGGCGCTGATGAAGCAGCTGATTAAGAAGCTGCGCAGTGAAGATATCAGTAATGTCACGCTCTTTGCCGATCCAGAGGTGGTGAATTTTTACAAGCAGCTAGGCTTCATGCCCGACCCAGAGGGCATCAAAGGCATGTTTTGGTATCCGGACTAATGTTTTCTGGTCAAATTGCTTTTGAGCCTTTTCGCCATCAGCAAGGCTTGCAGTGTCAGCTTGCTTGTCACGCTGTCGAATATCTTCACCTACGTCCGCTAGAGCGCGGCGACAGCGAAGCCTTATTTACGGTGATCGCTCATAATCGCGATCATCTCAAGCAATGGTTGCCTTGGCTAGATACGCATCGAACTCTAGGCGATAGTCAAAACTTTATTCAATTTAGCCGTGATCGCGCCGAGGCTAATAACGGCTTTATTTCCGCGATTTGTGATCGCCACGGGATCATCGGCATCGTTGGCCTTAACTACATCCACTGGGAAAACCGACTCAGCGGTCTTGGCTATTGGCTAGCCGCTTCTTACCAAGGTAAAGGCATCATGACCATCGCCTGCCAAGCTGTGATTGACTATAGCTTCACTACCCTTAAGCTCAACCGCCTCGAAATCCGCTGCGCTGCCCAAAATCAGCGCAGCGCAGCCGTTGCTCAAAGACTCGGCTTTACCTGCGAAGGCATGTTTCGAGAAGTCGAATGGCTTTACGACCACTTCGTTGATCACCAAGTCTATGCCCTTCTTCGCCGCGACTGGCCTCTCTAATTTTTTCTTTTCTCTCTCGTTCCCTTTTTCCCAATCTTTTTTCCGCTGCCTTTCTTACTTTCCCAACCCCCTGGCCTGCTCAATCCAACTTGCCACCTGCCCCATCCCTGGAGCCAAATCCGCCCGCTTAAATAACTGCACCTGTAATCGCAATAGCTGAGGATGCAAATGCTGCACATTCATCGCTGCTAACTGCTGTGGCGTACTGACGCCGGCGTGGAGCAACAGCCCGCAATACTGACAGCCCACTCCCGGAATCCGGGCCAAATTTGCCAGTGCCGTCCACTTTGTAATATGTCTAACAGGGGTATTGAGCTGAGCTGAAAGCTGCTGCCGCTGAAGCACACTATTGCCCTGGCGCAGTAAGTCAAAAGTTGTCGTGATGCCGCAGGCGCTGAGCTGTTTAATCTCAGATACGCTTAAGCCCGGCAGCTGGGAAATCGGATAATTCGCCGACTTTACAGTATTTGAGTTCACGCCGCTTTCGCCTTCAAATTGATTACCTATGCTATACCCATGCTACTATGGAGGCCGGGATGTAGCGCAGCTTGGTAGCGCGCCTGCTTTGGGAGCAGGATGCCGCAGGTTCGAATCCTGTCATCCCGATTGCTGGGCCTTTGAAGGCCATTTTTTATGATGTTTTTGCAGGCCATTTTCTAAAGCAGTGCTTTTTCGGGCACGCTTGTATTGAGGGCTATTAGCATCGGCATAAATCGATGAAAGGGTGCTCAGAGACGGGAAAAACAGCGTATTTTCACCTATCATGTCAATTTATTAATTGTCCACCAGCGATTGAGTATTGTGAAGCATCTCACCCATGATGAGTAGCGGATTGTCCAAAAATCAGGAGGCTCTATGAGATCCTTTGTCCATCAACTGCTAATCAAGCCATTGTCGAAAGTACTGGCGGTAGGGGCCCTTACCACTGTCCTAGCGAGCGCAGTGACAGCCCCATCAGCGCTTGCGCTAACGACTGAGCAAGTGGCCGATAAGCTGACTAATGTCCCTGTTTATGTCATCGGCAACGACGATGGCCTTGTGCTTATTTCTAATGGCCAAGCTGAGGGCCAGCTTTCTCAGCCGAGTCTTTACGTATTTATGACCGAGCAAGACGCCGAAACTTTCTTAGCGAGAGCGAATGAAGCTAATCCGCAGTTTGCCCCTGAAGCGCAAGTCGGTTTGACGAATTTGGAAACGCTGTATCAAGAAGCTCAAAGTCAAAGCGATCGCCCTCTACAGCTTGTGTATGTGCCAGAAGAAACCGAAGCTGCTCAAGCGGCTGCGCTCAACGTCGGCTATCAGGGTGGAGTGCCGCTGTTCTTTGCCCGGTTTGAAGATGGCTCACTCGCGCCAGTACAGCAGGATAATGGCGAGACTATCTTTCCGCTGTTTTTTGCTAAAGCAGATTTGGAAGCGCTGCTGAGTGAGTTGGCCGCGCGCAATCCCGAAGCGCGCGCGGCCATCAGCGTGGGGGTTCTACCTTTAGAGGCCATGCTGATAGAGCTGAAAAATAGCGATGACGCGATGCTCAACCAAATTCGCCTGTTGCCCGATTCAGAAACTATCAACGCCATTCAGCAGAGCGCCCCGCAGCCAACACCCTAGCGTCGAATGCTAGCATTGATGGACTGTACCGCCATATCATGGGTCACTTGACTTGATTACCGTCCGTTAAATCTCATAAGACCTCATGAAAAAACCGATTCACTATAATGGTGATCGGTTTTTTCGTGGGGCTTTTGGCAGAGACCACCTAGCACGCGCCTTTACTGCCTAATACGACATAAATCGTCTTGAATATGATTTTAAAATCGAGCCAGATTGACCACTGAGCTTGATAGGCCAGATCCATGGCCACAATCTCCTCAAAGTCTTTAATGCGCGAGCGACCGCTGGTCTGCCAATGGCCAGTTATGCCGGGTTTAATGGCGAGCCGTTGCCAGTGGTGAGGCTCGTATTGCACCACCTCGCTGAGGACAGGCGGGCGAGTCCCGACTAGGCTCATGCTGCCAGTGAGTACGTTCCAAAATTGAGGCAGTTCGTCTAAGCTGGTGCGGCGTAAGAAGCGACCGACACGGGTAATACGTGGATCGGCTATCAAATGTCAACTACATTGGCGCTTAGACGACAGCTATAAAATAATCAGATCTCCCCCGGAATTTAAGCGACAACCAGGATCGGCGCGACAGCTATGATCGCCCGGAGCTGTCCTCCTTGCTAGCAGATACTTCAGC
>JBGTNW010000085.1:0-3250 GCA_041742865.1 Phormidesmis sp. | reverse complement strand
CTTAGGACATGCTTTGGGCGTTAGCCACTATCTGGCACTGTTTTGGAAAGCTACCCTCTGGGTGGCCATGGGCCTAGGCGCTCTTTGGCTGGTGATTTATGTACGGATTATCAAACCCTGGATGATGACCCAAAAGCCATACTTAGTTGAAGAAGTAACGCCGCAGCGAGGAAACGTTTGGACATTGGCCTTGCGTCCTTGGGGACACGATGGCTTTAGCTTCCAACCCGGTCAATTTGCTTGGCTCACATTGGGGATTACGCCCTTGAGCATGAGAGAGCATCCCTTTTCAATGTCTTCTAATGCGGATCATTCGGGTCGAGTCGAGTTTGGTATCAAAGCATTGGGCGATTTTACCAGTACGATTCAATCGATTAAGCCAGGCACCAAAGCATACTTAGATGGCCCCTACGGCGTATTTACCATTGACCGATACCACGACGCTGCCGGATTTGTGCTGGTTGCCGGAGGAATTGGAATAACACCCATGATCAGTATGCTGGCAACCGCAGCAGAGAGAAAAGACGACCGCCCTTATCTGTTGATTTATGCCAGTCAGTCGTGGGATGACATTACGTTCCGGGAAGAACTCGATGCTCTAAAAGCGCAGATGGATCTAGAGATTGTTCATGTTCTAAAGAAGCCACCTGAATCATGGTCGGGTGAGCAGGGCTATGTCGATAAAGAACTTCTGGCGCGCTACATTCCAAAGTACAAAGCAACAAGGCAATATTTTATCTGCGCTACGCCTAAGATGATGACGCAAGTAGAGCGGGCGCTTCACGATTTGGATGTTCCGGTTACCCAAGTTCACATGGAGCACTTCAATTTAGCTTAAGTTCGGCTAGGGGGGAAACCCATTCCATTTTACTTTTGCTTAACGCTTGCTCAATTCTCGCTCAGCCTATCTTGCCCAGACTTCTTGTTTAGCCTTCTTATTTAACTTAGGGAGTCGCAAAATCATAGCGTACCGGCTGGCCCTCTCCCCAACCCCTCTCCCAAGTTTGGGCGAGGGGCTACGGAATTCAAGCGCTAAGAGCCTTTCTCTGAAAACTTCAAACTCAAGAACCTAATTAATTATGCGCTACAGCATTATGCTCCAACTGGTCGGTCTAATTACCTTAGTGCTTTTGATCACGGCGACACTTTTCGCTTGGCTGCAAAACCGTTCTGTCCCAGATCAAAGCAGCGAACTAGAGACAAGTCACTATCTATTGCTTGATAAGCAGTCTTAGCTGCCTTTCTGAGCTGCTTAAAGCTGCTCAATATTGACGGTAACGTGCGCTTTTATGGGCTTTTATGGTCACTGTTGTGCGACGATCGCTTTTACAGCCTCTAAATATCGCTTGTTAATCGCTTCTTGGTCTAACGCCTCCGCAATTCCTGCTTGCGTGCCTCGTTCAATCATATCGGCATGACGCTGTAGCGCCGCTCGATCTGAGGGGCGGTGCGTAAAGGAGGCAATCACAGCGATCGCCTCTAGCAGCCGCATCGTCACGGCAACATTCGACTGCCCATTCTGGCGAATTTGATTAAAAGCAGCATCTAGGAGGTCTGCAAAGTCAATCGGCTCAGCTATAATGCGAAGCTGGCTGTGATCGTCATAGCGGTAGGGCGAGGGAATCTCTTGTTTGGCCAAGTGGCAGAGCGCTGCATTGAGCTGATCAATGCAGCGAATGGCCGTGAATGGATCGTTAATGCCAGGAGAAAGCGCTCGAACTGCAATCTCGACGAGTTGATCGATTGAAAACTCAACGTCTTGCTGCTCTGTTCGCTGTGAGCCGAATACAAAGGCATCATTAATTTGTGCGACTAGCTTTTTGCTGACCTTTTCTTCAGGAAAAACGCGCACCAGTGGGCTGCCTTGCACAACAAAGCGACCGGGACGCTGCTGAACCTGCAAGAGCAGGTTTTTTTCTGTGGCGATCTCCATTAGCTGAGTGTTATCAATTGCCTGGACATAGCCACCGCTCGTCGCGTTGATATATCCAGAGACTCGATCAAAATCGGCTGGTATATCTAAAGCCCCCTCCTCTTCCCGTCGCTCTAAAGCGCCGCGTCCAATTTTTTCGGGAAAGAGCTGATCAATCGTATCATCGAGTTCGTGACCTACTTTCTTAATCACCTGATCGACTTGAATCGATGAGGCAGAATGATGAATGAAGTAGATCAACACGCCAATGCTAGCGATCGCCAAGCCCATTCCGCAGGTTACGGCAATATGCGGCACAAACTCATCTTCCTCTACACCGTTGATCGTCCGTAGCACCATCAAGCTGTATGCAAAGGTAGAGATAAAGGTGCCTAGCACCACCTGGTTGCCCGTATCTTGCATAAAGTTGCGCAGCAAGCGCGGCCCAAATTGAGAAGAGGCCAACTGAAGCGCCACAATCGTAATGGAAAAAGCAGTTGTCGCCACACTGATCATTGATCCTGCGATCGCCGAGAGAATGGCGCGGGAGCCATTAGGGCCAAGTGAATAGGCCCAACCTACATTCCCAATAACGTCAGTTTCTTGACTTTGATCAATTGCAATGGTGACAAACGATAGGCCAATTGCCAGTGTCAGCATGAGTGCTGGTACAAACCAGAAACTAGAATGCAACGATTCCCAGAGTTTGCTTAGCTTCGCATAGTTCATCAATTGCTTTGATTCGAGTTGTGATTTGTAGCAAGTCTATCATCTGCACTAGCCCCATGGTTTTGCGACTTTAGTTTAGCCATATGCCTCAGCGCATAGCTGATGTTCATCGCCTCTGGAATATCTTCTTTTCCAGCAGGCCAGCCTTCTCGCTGGTGCTGGCGATCGCCATCGGTAGCCTCAGTTTGATCGTGGAACAAAACCTGCTGAGTCGGAAAGGGCATATCGATGCCGCTTTCTGTTAGCTTATTTTTAATATTAGTCAGTACGCGATCTTGGAGATCTAAAACGTCGGCGCGATGAGGCGGATTGACCCACCACCGAGCGCGAATGTTCACGGTACTATCGGCTAAATCTACTACAAGTGCATCCGCTGTAGGGCTAGCTAGCACCCCTGGGGTTTCATTTACTGCCTCTAAAATCAGCGCTCTGGCCGTGTCAATATCATCGCCATAGCCAATCCCGACATCATATTCTAAGCGACGGTTCTCAAAGGCAGTGTTGACGGTAACGGAGTTAGTAAACAATTCAGAATTTGGAATTACAATACGCCGACCATCGTAGGTTCTAATGATGGTTGCTCTTGTTTGAATTTGCTCTACGGTTCCC
>JBGTNW010000084.1:0-25721 GCA_041742865.1 Phormidesmis sp. | reverse complement strand
AGAAAGATTTATACCAGCCAGAATTGACAAGGCTTGATTTTCAGAAGTTCTGGGTATTTAGTGCTGGTATATTAGTTCCGCGAAACCGCCTTAGTAATACTATCCAGTAGTGGATATCCAAACGATATCGCTGGACGATGGCCTTCGGACTATTGATTACACCTTAAATTGCGCCCGTTTTGGACTGTGTTATGTCTTTCTTGACTATTGCGCCGTTCCTGTCAGCCAGCCACCGCTCAGCACAACTGTCAGCGCCATGAACACAATCGTCAGCAGCCAAGTTGCTCTGTTGAGTGTGTCTTCTGCGCTTTTGGCACTGGTAAATAGCTGCGCCTGACCGCCCAATGCGCCCAAACCATCGCCCTTGGGACTATGCAGCAATACCAAAATGCACACGCCGACAGCAGCGATTGCCCAAATAATCCTTACAACTGTCACTATCATGGAAAATCCTCTACTAGCCCAAATATACTCGCTTTCGATCCTATCCTATCTCCGTTAGCTCCTAGCTCAATCGCCAGCTTGACCACCAGAAAATCTCCTGCCTAGCGCTGCAACGATACCTTCACCGGAGTGCGATTGGGCCTATATTCAGCCATTTCCTGCACAATCATTGACTTGCCCGTCATTTCTGCTGGAATTGGAATCTGCAAGATCTGCAAGATCGTCGGCGCGATATCGGCCAAACAGCCCCCTTCGCGGAGCTGAACATCGCCACCGTGCCCTGGAATTTTTAACCCCTCGCCTTCTACCAAAATAAACGGCACCGGATTCGTCGTATGCGCCGTCCAAGGTCTACCCTGATCATCGTGCATGTACTCAGCATTGCCATGATCCGCAATAATTAAAGCCGTCCCGCCGACCCGGCCAAGCGCTTTCAGCAACCGGCCCACTTCGCGATCTACTTCCTCTAACGCCGCAATCGTCGCATCCATTTTGCCTGTGTGGCCTACCATATCCGGATTGGCGTAGTTTATCACTATCAGCGAATGAGCCTGCCGATCAAAAACCCTAATTGCCGCATCCGTAACCTTTTTGGCCGACATCTTTGGCTCTTTATCGTACGTTGCTACCATCGGACTAGGGATCAGCTCACGCTCTTCGCCTGGAAAAGGCTCTTCCAAGCCGCCATTAAAAAAATACGTTACATGCGCGTACTTCTCAGTTTCAGCAATGCGAAATTGCTTCAGCCCATGGTTGGCTATGACTTCGCCTAAAATGTTGTTCAAGCTCTGCGGCTCAAACGCTATCCCTACCGGCAAAGACGGATCGTATTGAGTCATCGTGACAAAAGTCAGCGGCAAAATGGGATCGCGCTCAAATCCCATGAACTCGCGCTTCACAAAGGCTTGTGTCAGCTCACGCGCCCGATCTGGGCGAAAGTTAAAAAAGATGACGCCATCGTTAGCACTAACCGCACCCGGTGCTAGCCGCATGGGCTCAATAAATTCATCGTTGAGCCCTGATTCGTAGGATGCCTTGATCGCCTCTACTGCTGATTGACCCGTACCGTCTCCCTCATCTGTCATCACTCGGTACACCTTTTCGACCCGTGCCCAGCGATTGTCGCGATCCATTGCATAGTAGCGACCGCTTAGGGTCACAAGCTGTCCAATGCCCATCTTGTCAATCGCATCTTGCAGCTTTTGCACGGCTAGTACAGCATCTGTCGGCTTAGTATCGCGCCCATCGGTAATCACATGAACGCACACATCAGAAAGATCCTGCGCCTTGGCCATTTCCAAGAGCCCAACTAGATGATCGAGGTGCGAGTGTACCCCGCCTTCTGAACACAAGCCGACTAAGTGCAGCTTGCTCCCCGTGTAGCGAACTTTTTGACAGACCTCTAGCAACGCCGGATTTTCTTGAATCGCTTTACTTTCTACCGCGTCAGAAATTCTTACCAGCTCTTGAGGCACGACTCGGCCCGCACCAATATTGAGATGCCCAACTTCAGAATTACCCATTTGGCCCTGAGGTAGACCCACAGCTTTGCCAGAGGTGTTGATGGTGGTGTGTGGATAGGCCGCCATTAAGCTGTCTATAACGGGTGTATTGGCATGACTAATGGCATTGCCGTTGCTGTCTTCCCGGCATCCCCACCCATCTAAAATTACGAGCACCATAGGAGCAATAGGTGAGTGTGCCATACCAGAAAATCCTCTAAAGTTTGCAACAGTTTGGAGATGCTTTACCTCAAGCGCTAGCTGAGCTAACAAGCGCCCCTAAGATATTCATAGTAAAGATTAATTTTTGCCCACAGGCTTATGGTCGATTACTACCAACGTCTTGTTCTACTAACGTCTTGCAATCAAGATTCGGTCAGGTGAGAAAAAATCACTCTGGAGAAAGATGCCGTTGGGGAAAAAATAAAATTTAGTTTTAAATCACCAGAATAGCGCCATTTTTAAAGGAACAACGAAATTAAAGGTTTAACGAAATTAAAGGTTTTATTAGCGAATGAAAAAAGTTGAGCGATAAAGAGAATTTGTTTACCACTACTCTGCCAGAAAACTGTGAGTAGCTAACCTTTATTTAACATGACTCTCTACCGATTTTAAAGAGATCCCCAAAAAAGTATCTAAAACACTGGCCAATAGCTTTTAATATCGACCTCTAATTTGCCTGCACAAAGGCTCATCGATGAACCTTTGTGCTAAGCGTTAAATGCCAGCAAACCACCTGAAGTTCAGCTCATTAGCCGCTCATTAGCCGCTCATTTACAGCTTTTACATAGCGGCTTTAGTCTTTCGCTTTTCGTCTTGCTTTTCACGTTGCTTTTGTCGCTTTTCCGCCGCTTTTGCCGCTTTTTCAGCCTCTATTTTCTCTAGTCGAGTGCGTTCTTTTTCTTCGGCAACTTTATCTAGGTAGTAGCGATAGTCGCCTCGATACAGACGCAAATCACCGTCTCTAATTTCGACGATTTTATTGGCGACTTGAGAGACAAAGTAGCGGTCGTGAGAAACGATTAGGGCAGTGCCGTCGTAGTTTTTAAGCGCGTTTTCTAGCATCTCTTTGGCTGGAATGTCGAGATGGTTGGTCGGCTCATCGAGAATGAGCAAGTTAGCGGGCTTCAAGAGCATTTTGGCAAGGGCTAGGCGAGCTTTTTCGCCGCCGCTTAGCGCCTCTACCTTTTTGAAGGCCGAATCACCGCTGAATAAGAAGCGGCCTAGCAGGGTGCGCACTTCCTCGTTTGTCCAGTCGGGCACTTCGTCGTGAATGCTGTCCATCACGGTTTTTGACAAGTCTAAAGCTTCGGCTTGGTTTTGCTCGAAGTAGCTAGGTAAAACATTGTGCTCACCCATCGCGACGATGCCCTCGTTAGGGGCTTCTAAGCCCGTGATCAGTCGCAGTAGCGTGGATTTTCCAGCGCCATTAGGGCCGACAAAGGCAATGCGATCGCCTCTTTCAATCTCCAACGTAGCGCCTAAGAACAAAATCTTATCGCCATAGGTATGGGTCATATCGCGAATGGTGACCACCTCTCGGCCGCTGCGAGGAGCTGGCTGAAACTGGAACTGTAAGCCTCTAAGATCAGCGGTTGGGGCTTCGACGCGCTCAATTTTAGCAAGCTGTTTTTCACGGCTTTTGGCCTGGGTGCTGCGAGTGGCGCTAGCGCGAAATTTTTCGACGAAGGCTTGTTGCTTGGCTAGCTCTTTCTGCTGGCGTTCGTAGGTGCTGAGCTGCGCGGCTGCGCCTTCGGCCTTTTGGGTGAGGTAGGTGCTGTAGTTGCCGAGATAAGTCGTCGAAACGCCGCGCTCGGTTTCGACAATGGAGGTGCAGAGCCGATCTAAAAACTCGCGGTCATGAGAGACAATCACCATCGGGATCGTCAGTCCCTTGAGATAGGTTTCCAGCCATTCAATAGTTTCTAAATCGAGGTGGTTAGTCGGCTCGTCTAATAGCAACAAATCAGGTGATTGCAGCAGCACTTTGCCTAAGCCCATGCGCATTTGCCAGCCGCCGCTGTAGGAGCTTACCAAGCGCTCACCGGCATCGCTGTCGAAGCCCATCTCTGGCAAAATCTTTTCAATTCGAGACTCTAGCCCGTAGCCGTCTAAGGCTTCAAACTGTCGCTGCTTTTTATCGAGCTGGTGAATCAGCTTTTCTAACTCGTCGGGGCTAGCATGTTCCATTTTCATCGGGATCTCGGCTAGCGCCCGCTGAATTTTGTTGGCATCGGTAAACACCGTCCAAAACTCTTCCCGCACAGTGCGCCGGGGATCAACCTCAAATTCTTGATTAAGGGCGGCAATATGCATTCCGCCGGGGCGGACTATGGTGCCGGTAGTGGGCTCTACTTCGCCTTGAATAATTTTGAGCTGGGTTGATTTGCCTGCGCCGTTGACCCCTACTAGCCCGATGCGCTCACCTGGTTTCACTTCCCAATTGATATCTTTGAGGACTTCGCCGTTGGGGTAGATCTTGCTGATTTTTTCTAAGCGCAGCATGGAAGAGGCTCCTTGAATGAGAGGGGGACGGGAAAACAGGTGCGATGAAGAAAGTGCCCAGTAGATGAGTCAATAAGTTTGGGGTAGGCCGCTTGATAATGTGACCTTGTGCTTTGATTTATGGTCTATGGGTTCTGCTATATCTGGTTGCTAGCGATTAGTTGGCGATTTTTCTAAGGTTGAGCGCAGCTTTTGCTGAGCGCTGATCACGTCAGCCAGTTGCTAGTGGACGGTAATTTGCTGTAAGGATTAAGTTTTTAGGATATCTTAACAAAAATGTAACGAAATTTGAAAATTTGAGTTTCATAGTGGTTTTTCTAATCACTGATTTGGAAAATTTAGAGCTTTTTTAATTTTTAATACTGTTTGAGCAGTTTTTTATGGTGTTATCGCTGCGTCTTTCTGTTGCATTGTCTGTGTCTGGGCTGGTTTCGTGGGTTGGCTTGAGCTTAGGCTTGCCTGCGATCGCGCAGTCGAATCCTGTAGAAGAATTTATGCCAGAACCACAGGCTCTAGCAGAGAACAAGCCGGCCCTGGTTCTACCCCTTCCAGAGCCTTTGGTACAGCCGGATGAAACGGCTGAGGTCGCTCGCTATGTGGATGAGGCGATCGCCGTAGACTATCCAGCTGCCTGGAAAATTCAGGTGGTGGACGGCACAATAACGATTGAGAATGTCTCTGAAACCGCTGAGAATGCGATCACCACTCAAATTTTTCAGATTGCGTCGCCGCCTGGGCCAGTGGTCAATGCCAATATCGATAGCTTTATTGCTGAAGGCTCCGCTGTCGGGCGCTATCGCACCGTTACGCTAGATGGCCAGAATGCGCTAGTAATGTGGCTTTCTGATCGACCTAACGAACTGCCGTCGGCGATCGCCACCTTCATTGGCTATGGCAATCAAACCATTTTGCTGTTTAGCCGCTACTCACCCACCAATGAAGGCGCTGAAGCCGACATTTTGCGGTTGCACAGCTCCTTTACCAATTTGGTCGTCATGCCGCCTATTTCTGAAGTTCCGAGCCCTGAAGTTCAGCCGTAGTTGCCAGTTCCGAGACAGACCGTTGAGGTTCACGCGGTCTGTGTTTGACCTCGCTCGTTTTGACTTCGCCCGTTTTGGCACTGCCCATCAGGTACAGCAAGGCCATCCGCATCGCGACCCCGCTGGCCACCTGCTGAGGCACCAGGCTTAAATGAGGATCATCCATGAGATCGGAGGTAATCTCGACGCCTCGGTTCGTTGGGCCGGGGTGCATAATTTTGACGTGAGCTTGGCAGTGCTTAAGGCGATCGCGCGTGATTCCAAAGTGCTGATGGTACTCTCGCAAGCTTGGCAGCAAATGATCGCTCATCCGTTCTTTTTGCAGCCTCAGCGCCATGACAAAATCAGCGCCTTCTAAAGCCGTCTCAAGCTGCCAGTGCACAAAAACGTCGCGAGTCATAGGAGTCGCTACTGCCGCATCGGTCAAGCCCTCCCGTGAGATGGACGCTGCTAACGGCACCGAAAAAGCCTCTGCGAAAGCCTTTGGTAGCAGTGTCGGCGGTGCCACCAAATGCACCTGAGCGCCGCACGTACTCAAGCTCCATAGATTAGATCTCGCTACTCGCGAATGCAAAATATCGCCGACGATCACGATTTTTTTGCCTCGTAAGTCTTGGGTGGTGGGCTGCTGTGGATTCAGCGAATTGCACATCGTCAGCAAATCTAACAGCGCCTGAGAAGGATGCTCATGCTGACCGTCTCCGGCATTGAGAACGCCTACCCCAGCATTGAGCCGATCCATTTCCTGGGCAATCGTGGCGGGTACTCCGGCACTTTGATGGCGAACCACCATCAAATCGGTACCCATGGCTAAGTAAGTTTTAGCTGTATCTAGAATAGTTTCACCCTTGGTGAGCGAAGAGCTGCCCGGTGAAAAATTGAGCGTATCGGCAGATAGTCGCTTGGCAGCTAGTTCAAAGCTGCTGCGAGTGCGAGTAGACGGTTCAAAAAAAAGATTGGCAACCACTTGGCCCTGAAGCGTCGGCACTTTTTTAGTCCGTCGTGAGAGCACGCCTTGAAAGCTCAGTGCTGTTTGCAGCACGCTCTCATATTCACTAGGCATGAAGTCCGCTAGCGAGAGGATATGGCGTCGGTTCCAAGGAAAACTGGTCAAAATGAGTCAGGGTAGGTCAAAAAAAAGCTGTCTATGGCAAGCGAAATAGTCTGTATGTACGCTTTATCTCGGCAAATTGGCACATAACTGAATTTATCGCAGCCATCTGTTTTGTAAGATATGACTATATTTTATTTAGTGCTGTACTCAGTATTTCGTCAGATGGTTCGGTTGCTCAAGTCATTTTCACTCCCCACTTCAGAGCGCACTTTGGAACGCACTTCACAGAATGTCTCACAGAGCGCCTCACAGGGCTGTCTGCCAATTGATCGGGTAGTCCGGCCTAGTTGGCGAGGCCGTTCCCGCTCAGGTGCTTATGGCCTAGCCCTAACGCTAGCGCTGCTAGTCACTAGCTGTGCCACTGCGCCTCAAGAAGACGTGGCCGTAGAGCCCGCCCCTAGCTCTACGCCTAGTATTGTCGCAGTTCCAAAGCAAACGCCCCCAGCGGCTACTGGCGTCACCCCTGATCAAGCGCAGCCAACGCCAATTCAGTCCGACGGACAAGCTGACAAGAAGCCGCCTGCGACCAGTGAACTAATTTCGGTTCCGGTTTATACCATTGATAGCCAGTGCAACGACTTTGTTGAAAAAATGGTCGAGGTGCACAGCGACAAAGCCTTGGCTGAAGCCGTCGGTGAAGCCATGCGGGGAGGTGACTACAACGCTTTCAAAATTCAGAGCTACGAAGTAAATATGAATGGCACGACGGCTGTCGTGGACATGGCGCTAGCGCCTAATTCTGAGCGTAGATTCGTGTCTCTCTCTAGCTGTGAGCAGCGATCGCTCTTCGGCAGCATCGAAAAAACCTTGCTTGACAACCCGGATTGGGACGTAGATGCCGTTAAATTCACCAGTAATGGTCAAGAATTAGCTTTGTAAGCCCCGTTTAGTTGATCAGATTTAGTCGAGTGGCTCAGCTAATTCTAGAAACTGCCAAATTTCCCCGCAGATACCAGCGCCAAGGCTGCTCAGCCGCTTTTGTGATCCCAATGCGAGTTGTCTGGACTAGCGCTGTTGGTAGTATCGACTCCATCCGATGCTCTAGCCACAAGCCGCTTTCCCAAGAATAAGGCACACCATCTAGGCGGCGATCAATGTCCAGCGCTCGACACAATTTTCCTGGCCCTGCCGCAATGCGATGGGGCTTTTGATCGGTCTGATTCGATAAATCCACTAATCCAGGCGGCACAGCCTCTAAATCAACCGCTCGAATCAAAACAGCGCTGCCAATGCCCACGGCTTCTGTCACCACATTCAAACAGTGATAGAGGCCATAAATCAAATACACATAGCTATGCCCTGGCGGGCCAAACATCGATGCGTTGCGCTGGCTTTGACCGCGATAGGCATGACAGGCCGGGTCGTGAGGCGCATAGGCTTCGGTTTCGACAATTTTGCCGCGAATTAAGAGTCCATTTGGCAACTGCCTGACTAATGTACAGCCGATGAGATCAGGGGCGACTTGAATAGAGGGGCGATCGCACCAGTTCGGCTCAATCCGTCTTTCATGCGGATCGTGCATGAATTCGTCATAAACCATTAAGAATTGATGCCCCTGTCAAATGAAGTTGTTACGATCACCCGTGAACTGTTCATAACCTTTTGAAAATTCTAATGGATATTAAACTTGTCCTGTTTGGACTCACTGGCTTATTTGCCGCAGCCTGCTTATTTTTCGGTACCCGTAACGGTTTTTACGACTCGAAAGACTATCATGGCAACGGGTCTGCTCATTAGCTGCACGAGCTAGTCAATTTGGCTAATCGATTGGCGGCCATGAATCCCCGCCGATCATCCTGGCCGATATTTCCGCCCGCCGATCATTAATGCCTCACCAGCTTTGCTAAAAGTCCCTTCACGTTCCATTTTGTCAAAAACTGCCCGTGCCTGAGCTGTCTTGCCTGCCCTATAGCGTCGGCTACGAAGATGAAGGGGTCTGTCTGAGCATTCAGATTGGCCCCTATTCTATTATGCTCGACTGTGGCTTAGCTGATATTAGTGCGCTGCGTGAAGAATCCGCCGACTTTGTATTTTGCACTCACGCCCATACCGATCACATTCGGGGGCTGTTGCCGCTGCATCGGGCTTTTCCACATCTGCCCATTTTTGGCAGTGAACTCACCGCCCGGTTGCTGCCGCTCAACTGGCCCGGTCAAGCAGATGCCAAGTTTTGCCGCCCGTTACCTTGGCGATCGCCGATTGAACTAGCGCCAGGGCTCTTAGTACAGCTATGGCCCGCCGGTCATTTGCCTGGGGCCGCTTGCTTTTTGATTACGTACAAAACGCCTCAACGCACCTACAGCGTGTTTTATTCGGGTGACTGCTTTTTATCCAATGGGCGGCTAGTCGATGGATTGCCGCTGGCTGAATTACGCAACCTGAATCCTGATGTGCTGATTGTTGAAGGCAGCTATGGGACTGAGCGCCATCCGCATCGCAAGCAGCAGGAAAACTACTTAGTTGAGCGCCTCAGCGAAGCGCTTAAAAGCAAGGGCACGCATCACGGGCGGGCGGTTTTCCCTTGTCCTCTGCTGGGGTTAGGGCAAGAGCTGCTGATGTTGGTGCGATCGCACCACCAATTTACGGGCCAGCCAATCAACATTTGGGTCGATCCGCTGATTGCGATGGGCTGCGATGCCTATTTAGAAGCCCTACCAGCCTTACCTGCTACGGTTCAAAATTTCGCTCAGCACCAGCCGCTGTTTTGGGATGAACGGGTGCTTCCGCGCGTGCGGCGATTAGAGGCCAATACAACGGCAGCGGAGCTTCACACCAGCTCAGAACCCTCTATTTTCATCGTACATCCGGCTACGCAGCCCAGCCTCTACTGTCAAGACGATTTGGCTCACTGGACAGTCTTTACGCCTACTTTAAGCGACATCCCTCGCTGGCAGGGCCAAATGGTAGGCCAGTCAACCGGCTTGTTCACTCGCTGGTACGAGTTTGATTGGCTATCTGAAATGCAAGCTCAGACAGATTCTAAGACAGTCGAGATTGAGCACTATATGCTTACTAGCCACTCAGATGTAGGCGGTACGACTCAGCTCATTCACAATCTCAGGCCGCAGCACATTATTTTTGTGCATGGGCAGGCCCAACAACTGGCTAATTTGGCCAGTCTGGACGATTTGCAAAGTCGCTATCAGCTCCACTTACCGACTGCGGCCCAGCTTATTGATCTGCCCTTGGCTGAGTCATTTTGGCAGCCTGCACCGCCACAAACCATGCTGTATGAAGGTGAAGTCGAGTCTACGCGGGAGCGGGTAACCGTCACGCTCCCGCCTAGCTTAGAGAGCGACCCTCGCTGGGTGCAGCTGGCTGATACTGGCATTGTAGAAGCTACCTGGCAAGGCGATCAGCTTGTGCTTCGAGGGCTCAATCAGCAGGAGCTGATGCGGGTGGTGCCGCGATCTGGGGCTGCGGTTGGCAAAACTTGCTACTACTGTCGGCATTTGCGGGGGCAGCGTTGTCGCAACCCTCACTCGCCGCTGGTGGGGTTGCAGGTTACCTCAGATGGCACTTGCGCTGTGTTTGAGCGCTCTAGTCGAGGCTTGGAGTAAGGCTGGAGTAAAGCTGGAGTAAGGCTTGGAGTAAGGCTTGGAGTGAAAGCTTAGCGTAAAGGTTAAGATTCGCTTAGGTGGTTTTTTTGATGGCTTTTTGGTACGACGGAGCGCTGTTTGAGCAAGACAGTGCGGCGGCTTTGCCGTTCGATAACGCCGGTCTGCGGTTTGGCGCGACGGTGTTTACGACTATGCGGATATACCGCCAAGACTTGACGCATCCTTTGACGCAGTGGCAGGGGCACTGCGATCGCCTCACTCACTCACTCCAAACCTTCGGCTGGACGCCGCCCGACTGGGTTGCCATCCGTAGCGGCTGCGAAACTCTGAAATCCTGCTATTCAATTTTGCGCATTACTTTGTTCCCGGATGGCCAAGAATGGATCACTGGGCGCGATTTGCCCGCCTCATTAGCGCAGCAGCAAGCAAACGGCATTACCTGCTGGGTGGCTCCCCCTGACTACACCCGCAGCTTACCGACCCATAAAACCGGCAATTACTTAGCCTGCTGGCTGGCTAGGCAGCAGGCTAGCAGCCACGGCGCTGACGAAGCCATTTTGACTAACTATCAAGGTGACTGGCTTGAAACCAGCACAGGCAATCTTTGGGGATGGGCGCAAGGGCAGTGGTGGACACCCTTGGATACGCCGTGTTTACCAGGATTAATGCGGGACTATCTCAGGGCGCTATTAATCGCCAACGGACAAACAGTGCAGGGGCAGCGGTGGGACCTCCCGCAGCTGATGAAGTTTGACGCGATCGCCTACAGCAACTGCGCTGTCCAGCTTATACCGGTTCACACAATCATCAGTGGGACGAGTAAACTGAAATATAATCCCCAACACTTTAGCTTCAAGGCTATGCAGCAGCAACTTACCCAGCTAGCATCAGCGTAGCCAGCCTTTGCCAGCCTCTGGTAGAAGCCCATGTAGGGATTTCTGAAAATGAGTTAACATAAGTTAATAACAAAGCAAAATTCTCACCTAAGCACAACAGGAGGCTTCCCTCGGTGAACAAGCGCTGGAGAAACGCGGGTCTTTACGTACTACTTGTCGTAGTCGTCATTGCTCTCGCAACCACATTTTTTGATCAGCCTCGCGTCGAAACGCAAACAATGCGCTACAGCCAATTTATTGACGAAGTTGAGCAAGGCCGCATTGAAAATGTAGTCATCACTTCTGATAAAACCCAAGCTCGATTTGCAGCCCCTGATGGCACCGGTCGCGTAGTCGTTGATTTGCCTCAAGACCCTGGGCTGGTCAATATTCTAGAAACCAACCAAGTCGATATCTCAATTCAGCCTACTCAAGATGAAAGCGCGCTGGTGCGTGTTTTTAGTGCGCTGGTGCTGCCCGTATTGGTGCTAGTCGGGCTGTTTTTCCTCTTTCGTCGTGCTTCCAATGGCCCCGGCAGTCAGGCCATGAACTTTGGTAAGTCCAAAGCGCGGGTGCAAATGGAGCCGCAGACCCAAGTTACCTTCGGCGATGTGGCTGGGATTGACCAGGCCAAGCTAGAGCTAGCTGAAGTCGTGGACTTTTTGAAAAATGCTGACAGGTTCACCGCCATCGGCGCAAAGATTCCTAAAGGCGTCCTACTCGTGGGCCCACCAGGAACGGGTAAAACGTTGCTAGCTAAGGCCGTTGCGGGTGAAGCAGGGGTTCCCTTTTTCTCAATTTCTGGGTCTGAATTTGTGGAAATGTTCGTTGGCGTAGGGGCGTCTCGCGTTCGCGATCTGTTCGAGCAGGCTAAATCAAACGCGCCCTGTATTGTCTTTATCGATGAAATTGATGCCGTAGGCCGTCAGCGAGGCGCTGGCTTGGGCGGCGGTAATGATGAGCGTGAGCAAACGCTGAACCAACTGCTGACCGAAATGGACGGCTTTGAAGGCAACACTGGCGTCATTATCATCGCGGCAACGAACCGTCCCGACGTATTGGATGCGGCCCTACTGCGCCCCGGTCGTTTTGATCGTCAGGTGGTAGTAGATCGCCCCGATTACGCTGGCCGCTTGGAAATTTTGAACGTGCACTCGCGCGGTAAAACGTTCTCGCAAGATGTAGATCTGGAGAAAATTGCTCGTCGGACACCTGGTTTTACCGGCGCAGACCTATCGAACTTGCTGAACGAAGCGGCGATTTTGGCCGCTCGACGCAATTTGACTGAGATTGCTATGGATGAGGTCAACGACGCGATTGATCGCGTGCTGGCTGGCCCGGAGAAAAAAGACCGGGTAATGAGCGAAAAGCGCAAGACACTGGTGGCTTACCATGAGGCAGGTCATGCCTTGGTGGGAGCGCTGATGCCTGACTATGACCCGGTACAGAAAATCAGCATCATTCCTCGCGGTCGCGCGGGTGGTCTGACCTGGTTTACCCCTAGTGAAGAGCGTTTGGAGTCGGGGCTATACTCCCGCTCTTATCTGCAAAACCAAATGGCTGTTGCCCTTGGCGGTCGCTTAGCGGAAGAAATTGTCTTTGGCGATGAAGAAGTGACCACTGGCGCTTCTAACGACTTGCAGCAGGTGGCTAGCACAGCGCGTCAAATGGTGACCCGCTTTGGCATGAGCGATAAGCTCGGCCCTGTAGCGCTCGGCCGTCAGCAGGGCAATCCCTTTCTAGGTCGTGACATTTCCAGTGAGCGCGACTTTTCAGAAAAGACAGCCGCTTCGATTGATGCAGAAGTTCGGGCCTTGGTGGATCAAGCTTACGAGCGCTGCAAAGCCGTCTTGCTCGAAAACCGCCATATTCTCGACAAGCTAGCTGAAATGCTGGTCGATAAAGAAACAGTAGACTCGGAAGATCTACAGACTCTACTCGCGACCAACGATGTGAAGATGGCTAGTATTGCTTAATTCAGCGATTTCTGTGACTTAATTTCTGTCACTCTGTCACTTAGTGGTAAACAAGTAGCGGCCCATTAGCGAATAGGTTTACCTAGAGGCTAACGCTACATTTCAGCGCTTAAAAGCCGCCCCTACCAATAGGTTAAGGGCGGCTTTTTTTGGGTTAGATCTAGCGTTTTCTAAGCGTTGCTAGACACTGGCCAACACTAGAGAGGCCCGATGCGCACAGCCGAGAGGTTCGATATCTGCTGCAAAGACTTCGGCTGAATTATTGGGGCTTTCAATGAGCTTAACCTTATGAAGGGTTGCGCCAATTTCTTGAATGGGCTGTTGTAAAAGCTGGCAGATGCGAATAACGATATTTTCAGCAGTTGGGACAACTTCGCTGAAGTAAGGAACGTCTTTATTTAGAAAGGTGTGATCAAAAGGTTCTGTTACATGGTGAGCGATCGCTCCTTGCAGTGCCACCAAATCGACCAGCATCCCAGTGCGCTGATCGACTTCGCCTTTAACCGTGATCTCTACCTGATAGTTGTGGCCGTGACCATTGGGGCGGGCGCACTTCCCGTAAATGCTGTCATTCTCTTCAGCGCTCAAATCAGGCAAAGCTAGTCGGTGCGCTGCACTAAAGTAAGTTGATAGGGTTAAATAAGCCTGCATTCCATTTCCTGTGTAGTCGGCCCAGAGTTCTGGTGTTTCGTATAGTTGAATATTGGTAAGCTTTAAAGGGGCAGGGAGATAAGGGTCAAGGCGCTGCCAAATCACCTGTGCAATGTACTCAGTGGTGGGTAGGGTTGTGCGAAATTCGTCCCAGGCTTCGTTCAGATAAGCAAAATCGAGCGGCTCAACGACTACTTGGCGAATAATCTCTTTGGCTTTACTGAGGTTGAGCACCATTCCGTGAGGGCCTACTTCGCTTTGAATAGAGACATTCAGGACGTAGTTATGACCGTGTCCGGGGGCTAGGGTACATTTGCCAAAGCGCTGGTAGTTTTCCTCTGGGCTTATTTCTGGGAGCCAATAGCGGTGGCTAGCGCAAAACTGCGATCGCCGATTGATAATGCATTTCATAGGTAAAAATTGATAGCTAGCACAGCTATGTTTTGAGGTGGTCACGAAACCCTCACAAACCGCTAAAATGCTAGGCTAAGGATAAGACTTAACCAGTTTCTGAGAAAAAACGGTTGGGGATCAGTTTAGGAAAGACGTTAAGAAATCATACGGTTGCCGCCACTCAACTGACGATTAAATAGCTGTATTCCTTTTATAGCAAAGAAAACCAAGAGGATATCCGTATATTTCCTGGGGTTGTCACCGCAAATTAAAACTGTAAAAATAGATACAGAAAAAGATACGGTTACGTTCATTTCACTCTTTGACTTGGAAATATTTTAAGAAATATTGCTAGTAATCCTCAAGATTGAAACGGAAGTAAGAGTGAATGCCTTAATTAAGTCCGGTTTGCAGGTCTTTAATTAAGCACTTTGCACTCTGAAGGAACGCGTTACCTCACAAGATCTTTTTGGGCCATAAAAAAAGTTTTTGAGGAACGAAAATGAAACTCACTTATCGCGGCGTCGGTTACGACTACAATCCTCCTATGCTGGAGGTGACTGAAAGCGACGTTGCTTGTTGGTACCGGGGTAACCCCTGCAAATACACCTATGTGCGGCATGTGCCGATTCCTCAGCCCGCTGAGCAGCTGATGTATCGAGGGGTTGCTTATCAAACAACTCGTCAAGGTCATATTGAGCAGCTATCTAGGCAGCCAGTGGCTGCTAATAGCACCAGACGATCTGCAAGTCGCTCTCCGCTCTCTTCACTGCGCAATCAGCTAGTGGGCATTAGCCCTGCTGCTCAAGCCCGCCGGGAACTACTACAAGAAGCTAGTCTCACGCACAAGCAAAATATTGCTCGCGCGTTAGAGCATCGGATGGCGGTGGCGAAAGCCCAGGGTAATGACCAGCTTCTCCAACAGCTAGAGTCTGAAATGAGCCAAGTTGTATAAGCTTAACGCTAGCTAAGGCTCACTGCCCGGCTTCGTCTAAAACAGGGCGTCTAAAACAGGGCTGACTGCTCAGTTTTTACAGCGTCTTTACCAGACCTCTAACAATCAAAACGGCCGATCAAAACGGTCGATAAAAGCCCGTGAAAAAAACAAGGGACAAGCTGAATGGTTTGTCCCTTGTTTTCTGCTTTAAACAGTCTCTAGCGCTCCTCATCTTTCCTGATCAACTTTTGTAGATGCAATGGTTTTGAACGATTTCTGTTGTTAGAAATTGTTCACTCTTGCCAACACTGTGGCATGACAATCGCAGCTATCAACTTATAAAGGCGATTGGTCAAGTGGCTGTGCTACGGCAAGTAAGTGTCTACTGATATTTATTTTAATATGGGGGCGGATTATGGGCTTTTTAGAACAGGTGTTTAGGGCGAAGTCTGAAGTTAAAATTGCGATGAATTCGGCGGAGGCGTTTGCGGCTATTTGTCTGGTGGCGATCGCTTCTGACGGCTATCTCTCTGAATCCGAAGAAACAGAGATGAAAGTGCGGCTCAGCCGAATGGGGCTCTTTAAAGACATTATCAATGGTTCTGAAAGAGGACTAGAGCAAGTTCAGGATTATCTAGTGGATGGGCTCAAAAAATACGGCCCCAATGAGATGATTGCTTGTGCCAAAGCGGCATTACCTCCTAAGCTTGCGCCGACGGCGTTTGCGATCGCGGTTGATCTGGTGTTTGCGGATGGCACTGTTTCAGTGGAAGAAAAAGCCTTTATCGATGATTTACGCGGAATCTTGGCGATTCCAGACGAGATGGCTCTGAAAATTGTGGAGGTGATGACGATTAAAAATCAGGGTTAAGGCGGACGAGCGATCTCAGCCAACTATTCTGTCATAAGGCAATTAATCTAATGGCTTTTTACTAGGCACCCCCACCGCTCTCGGCAAGTCTGAGGGGGTGGGTTTTTCTTTATAGATAAAAATGCAGTGACGAATGCTTTGCGTCAGGGGCGTTTGCCAGCTTTGTAGATCTGTGATTTCACCGCCTAGCAGCTCCACGACAGGGGCTAGCGCTTCGGTATCCTCGACGTTCCACTGACCGCGAAACAGCACGGCCTGACCGCCCACTGTCAGCAACGGAATGGCATATTCAGCGCAAGTCGCCGCTGAGCCTACGGCCCGCACTAAGGCCAAGTCGTATTGTTCGCGATGCGCAGACTGCTGACCTAGTGCTTCTGCTCTATCGGCAATGCAGGTAGCTTCTAATCCCATCTGCTGACAGGCTGCTTGTAAAAACTGAATTTTTTTGCGGGTGGAATCGACGAGGGTGAGATCGACATTACCTTGGGTGATGCCTAAGGCAATGGCCGCTGGAATGCCGGGAATGCCGCCACCTGTGCCAATGTCGATTAGACGGATAGGATCTAGGTGATCGGTTTCAAGTAAGGCCATTGTTTCAGATTCTTCAGAGCCTTCAGAGCCTTTTGACTTTTCAGGTACTTGAGATAGCCAAGGCACTAAGCCGCTCAAAGAGTCCCATAGATGCTTTTCCCAAAAGTCTTCAGGGGTGGTGATGCGAGTGAGATTGAAGCGCTGATTGCCTTCGACGATTTGGTTATAAAGGGCTTGAAAGAGCGATCGCTGCTCCGCTGTCGGCTGCCAGTGAAGGGTCTGTTGCCACAGGTCTAAATGCGCAGGTAGGGTATCGGTCATAAGCTTGCTTTTAAGTTCTCTTTTAAGTGATTGCGATCAGCTACCGTAAGCTGACCGCGATCTATTGTCCAGCAGTGGTCGGCAATGTCGATCAGATCTTCAGCGTCGTGAGAAACAATTAGCAGACTCCATTTTTGCTTGAGTTCATCGAGCAGGCTCACGAGCTGCTGGCGCATAGACCAGTCGAGTCCGGCAGTGGGTTCATCGAGTAAAAGCAGATAGGGCTGACGAATGAGCTGTACCGCCAGGGCCAGGCGGCGCTGCTGACCGCCGCTGAGCTGCTGCGGAGACGCCTGTAAGGAGAGAGAGCTGAGACCGACGGCGGCAAGGGCTTCAGAGACTCGATCTGAGCTCAGTTCGGGGTGGCCTAGGCGAAGTTCTTCAAAGACGGTGTGACCGCAAAAGTGACGTTCGGGAAATTGAAAGACTAAGCCGCCAAGCTGCTGGAGGGCTTCGGGCAAAAGCGGGCGATCGCGCCAAAAAATCTTTCCCTTAGTCGGCACCGCTAACCCGGCCAAAATTTCTAGCAGCGTGCTTTTGCCCGATCCGCTTGGCCCGATAATCAGCCCGAGCTGCTGGGGGGCGAGATCAAAAGACACTGCCTGTAAAATGGGGATCGCACTGGCGGCAGGATGATAGCTGAGATCGCGTAAATGCAGCATAGAAGTGTTTTTAGAGAAAAAATGGGTTCAGAACTGCGCTCAGCCCACGTAGATCTGTATAGTGCATATTAGTTGATATGGGAGTAAGCCAGCGTGCGGGTTCAGTTTCGCGAGTGCGATTTTTTTAATTTGTGGATCTGGTTAGAGTTTGAAACCGTGCCATCAGTGGCGGAGCAGCAGTATGTAGAGGAAATTTTTGCCTCGTGGTTTTTCTTAGGCAAGTTGGGCGGCTTTAATGCCGAGAATCTTCAGGTGCAGGAGACTGGCGTCGATATTAGCTACTTTGACTACGATGAAGAAGAGTCGGAGCGATCGCTGCTCTCGCTCATGCACAATATGGGCGAAGTCGAATTCAAAGGGCTGTGGGCGCGCTGCTGGTTTGACTTGGGCACCACTGATGCGCTAGCGCTGGATGTGCTGGTAAATACGGTGCGGCAGTTTAGCAAAGACTTTGTAGAGATTAGTGCGATCGCCATTGGTGGCGAAAATGAAGACTGGCCAACGCCTTCAGAAAATCCTGAAGCGGCTTTTCCCGACTAAACCACGTCTAAGTTGCGTCTAAGTTGAAACCTTGAGTTTCCCCACCCGAAAAACTACCGTTCTGGACGTGGGCGAGGTTTGAGTGCACCGCCTTATTAACCGAGTCCTCAAATACATAGTGAGGATGGTGGAAACAGCTGCCCATAGGCGCGAGCATCGCAAGGAATATCTGTCATGGCTAAGCGAATTCGACCGATTGCCCTTGGCTTGATTGAGCATCAAGGGCATGTGCTGGTCAGTAAAGGAGAAGATTCTAAAACAGGAGAGCCTTTTTATCGATTTTTAGGGGGCGGCATAGAATTTGGTGAAACCAGTGCAGCGGCTCTGGTTCGAGAGTTCGCCGAAGAAATTCAAGCGCAGCTCACTGAAGTTGAATACTTGGGCTGCTTAGACAATATCTTTACGCTTAATGGCAAGCCCAAGCATGAGTTGATTCAGCTTTTTCGAGCGAAGTTTGTTGATCGGGCGTTTTATCAGCTCGATCAGTGCTTCGATTTGGTGGAGGGCGATCGCCTTGATCAAGCCTTCTGGCTGAATACCGAGCGAATTTTTGCGGGCGAATGCCAATTAGTGCCCGAAAGCTGCCTCAGCTATCTTTCCGCTCCGACTTAAACCTTGTTCACGTACAGAACGGTAGTTTTTCTGGTGGGAAAAACTCTAGGTTTCAACTTGGACGTGGTTTAGCTCTTCAGCAGACCGGGCGGCCCTCATTCACACATTGCGCGGCTTGCCAAAAAACTATCCGCCTACAACGACGCCACCATTTGGATGCAGCACTTGACCGGTCATATAAGAAGCATCTTCAGAAGCTAAAAATACGAAGCAAGTCGCGACTTCTACCGGCTGACCAGGGCGCTTCATCGGTACTTGCTGGCCAAAGCCTTCTACCGCGTCGGCGGGCATAGCATCGGGAATAAAGGGTGTCCAAATTGGGCCAGGGGCAACGCCGTTGACCCGGATGCCTTTGTCTAATACGCGCTGGGAGAGCGATCGCAAGAAGGCCAGATTTGCGCCTTTAGTCGTGGAGTAGCTCAAAAGCGAATCATTGCCCTTGTAAGCGTTAATCGAAGTCGTGATAATAATGCTGCTGCCTTCCTTGAGGTGAGGTAGCGCCGCTTTGGTGAAATAGAACATTGGGAATACGTTGGTGCTAAAAATGCTGCCCAGGCGGGCGGCATCAATTTCTTCCCAGTCTTTTTCGGTATATTGCTCAGCCGCATTGCTGACTAAAATATCGAGCTGGCCAAGCTCATCGACCGTTCTTTGCACAACTTCCTGGCAAAACTTTTCATTGCTGATGTCTCCAGGAATCAAAAGACAGCGCTGGCCCAGAGCTTCTACTTCCTGCTGAGTTTTCTCAGCGTCACCATGCTCATCCAAATAAGAAATCGCTACGTCAGCGCCTTCTTTGGCATACAGCACAGCGACAGCTCTACCGATGCCGCTATCACCGCCAGTAATCAGAGCCACTTTACCCGCTAGCTTTTCACTACCTTTGTAGCTATCGCGATCGTAGATTGGCGCTGGCGTCATCTCAGATTCGAGGGCGGGCTTACGATCCTGAGTTTGGGCCGGAATTTGATCGGCTGAAATAACCATAAAAAGTCTCCTTTTAATCGAGCTGCACTTTACTTATGAAAGCGAATTAACTCGGCTTTTTTTACCGCCTAAAAGGGGAGCTTTTGAGAGATGGTATTTTGATTTCTATGTCATCGGAGCCATAGAAGCCCGTAGACTAACGCTATTCCCTATCTGTCGTTTCGGTCGCGCCGATAATGGTTGTCGCAAGCTGAACGGCCCAGCCAAAAACAGCAGCGAACAACAACAGCAGCAGGGGCGCGAAGCCTGCAAAGGGAAATGCAATCAGCAATAAAACAGAGAGCAATATCGCGAGGCGAGTTAAGTCGTTATTCATGGGTAAGGCGTCTCCAAATTTGCAGTTAATTTAGGATAGCTTTATCAAACAGCGTGCGGGCTCTAAAATACATCCCCGTTTTGGCAGAGCTTGGCATAGTGCTCTAGTCCCGATGGTCGGGATTACTTGATGGCGCGTGCTACGTGGCAAGTCTAATTTTGAGGCTCAATCATAATTCTTTGCTTTGAGTTCTGAAATGATCAGAAAGTGCCTGTCAAAGGTCCGATAAACCCAATGCTTGCCAATATTGACCCAGTAATTTATTAATTCAACGATTAATGGCGATCGCCCGTAGCTTGACCAGTTTTAGATTTTAATCGAAGGCTAACCCATACCGAGAACGTAACAGGCTGACATTGTTTAGCATTGTTTAGCGCAGAATGCTTAGCGCAGAATTCGCAAAATTTTGTCTTGCTCAGGCGGGCAACTGCCGCGACCATCACAATTGCTGGTTGTTACATAGAGTTCTCCGTCAGGGCCCATAATGGCCTCTCGCAATCGCCCCTGTTGCCCCCGCAAATACACCTCATGCTGCTCGACCTGATTGGTCTCGGGGTTGATCACAACGCGCTGTAAATGCTCTGAGCGTAGAGTTGCAAGGATTAAACTGCCTTGCCATTCGGGCAGGCTGTTACCCGTATAAATCGCTGCGCCTCCCGGAGGCAGTGCGTCTCTCCAAACGATCGCCGGGGTGACTAGATCCGGTTCTGATTCACACCGGTAAGTTGTAGGCCAGCCCAAATTATCCCCAGCTTGAGCCACACTGACTTTATCGTGCCCTGATCGCCCCAACTCTCCACTAGGGCCATGATCACTAACCCACAACGTCGATTCATTCACCCAATCAAACCCCTGAGTGTTGCGAATGCCGCTGACATAGACTGGATTTTCTGGAAACGGGTTGTCAGCAGGGACTTGCCCGTCAGGGGTCAGGCGCAAAATCTTCCCTGCTAAGCTATTCAAATCCTGTGACAGATCGGGATCTCGCGCATCCCCGGTGCCAATGTAGAGCATCCCATCGGGGCCAAAACGGATTCGTCCGCCGTTGTGAAACTGCGCCACGGGAATATTGTCGATGATGACGCGATCGCGCGTAGCACTCAGCCCATCTTGAGCCAACTGCCAGCGCTCTACCCGATTTACGGGTGTTCCGTTAGCGTCGCCGGTGAAATAGACATAGAAGAAGCGATTGCTTTCAATATCAGGGTGGGCTGCGATCCCTAATAATCCACCCTCACCGCGATCGCTCACATCAATGGTTGCGACGGCTTCAGGGCGCAATGTGCCGTTTTGCACCAACCGCACTCGCCCCGGACGCTCGCTGACGAGCATATCGTTGTTGGGTAAGAAGGCAATTCCCCAAGGCACCTCTAACCCTGAGACCACTTCCTCTGCCCGCACATCCACCGTCCCCTGAGCCCCATATCCGGTTTCGACCAATAGACATTGTGCCGGTTGCACAGCGTCTGCTACAGCATTAGGCGCAGGGCTAGATGCCGTCTGCTCCTCAGACCTTGGCGTTTCACGAGATCCTTCAGCGGTTGTTGGGCCTGAGGCGCACGCCGCTAACCCCATCAGCATGAAGATGCAACCACGAGCGAGAAAATTGGGTCGTACTGTCATATCTAGAACTCACTTTTGCAGGGTTTGATCCTAACGCTGACATTGGGCGATCGCGCGTCGTCTGTATTTTGAATTTAAAGATGAAATGTGATTGGAAAGTGACGCCAATTTAGATTGAGCCTGTTGCAGCTCAATTGCTGCGATCGCGCAGCGTCTCGCAGAGAAAATGCCCTACCGAAAACCGATTGGTACAAGTGCATAGTCAGGCTTTAAGCGAATGGCTTCGGTGTAGTCGGTGATCGCGTCTCGATAGTCGCCCGCACTATGCTTCTTCAGCCCACTGTTAAAGAATCTGCTTGCTATAAATGGTTTTGCAATTCTGGCAAACAAAGATTCACTTTTTGGTCTGAGGGCGTCGCGCGTAAATAAGGTACCGACGCCCTCATCCCCTAGCCCCTTCTCCCAAATTTGGGAGAAGGGGAATAAGCGCTTGAATTCTAGAGCCCCTCGCCCAAACTTGGGAGAGGGGTTGGGGAGAGGGCAAGCCGGTACGCTATTATTTTGCGACTCCCTGATATTCTTTTCAATCGATGCAAGGTCTGCATCTCCTAACCCCAAGACTTTAGTTTTTTGAGTGAGTTGAAGCGCTTCGCTAAATGCAATATATAACCCGATAAAAGCCTATCCGCCGTAGTTCCATCCGGTTGACTCGAGCAGTAGCGGCTGTCCCTCACGATGCTCACCTGCCCCGATTACCTCACCGACGTACACGGTATGATCGCCATGCTCAACACTGCCGACGACTTTGCACTCTACGTAGCCGAGCGAGTCTTTAATGATCGGGCAACCCGTCTCTTCTCCTAAGTAAAACTCAATCTCTTCAAACTTATTGCCCGTGCGGCGCAGCGGCTTGAAAAAGTTCTGGGCAATGTCTTTTTGCCCCTCTTCTAAAACGCTCAGTGCAAACACCCCGCTTGCCTTAATCATTGCGTGAGAGGTCGAATCTGCCTTTACACAATTTACAACTAGCGGCGGCGTGAACGAAGCCTGCATTACCCAACTTGCTGTAAATCCATTGACCTCTTCACCGTCTTTGACACCGCAGACGTAAATCCCGTGTGGAATTTTGCGAAGTATGTTTTTTTTGGCTTGTTCGTTTAACACGGGGTGGTTCCTATTTTTACATCTGCTAACCAATGTAAGGTACACCGAATAGTGCTGTCTTCAGCCTTGGGTGAGAAACCTTATCTGAGGGTTAAATTCAATTTTAAGTTGGGAAACTGAGAAAGCTGATAGGTACGAAGCAGCATGGCTAAGACGATCTAGCTGTATCTGGAAATATTTTGGATAGGCAAAGACAGCTAAGGAAAACTATTTTCGTAGCGAATGAGATTGTGGATAGTCTCTACGGGAACTTGTAGCTGCTTGGCTAGGCTAGTTTCTATCGCAGTAGGAGATTTTGTCGGCAAATAAAAGCTTAGGGTGCGCGCTACGGGCTGAACGACGACGACCTCTACGTGGGTAAACAGTCGCTGGTTGCTAAGCGTTGCTCTAATACTGAGCACGCCATGATTTTGGATTGCTGTTTCAGGCGATAGCAGCAGGGGGGTAGTTGGCCGCTTTGCAACGCCTAGGTAGTGCTGAGTCCACCGAGTGCCTGCTAGCCAAAAGCAACCTCCTAGAATCACAAGAGAAAGCCAAAAGTCGAGTTTTGCTCGAGCTAGGAGGTGTTTCATCAGAGAAAAATGGCTGTAGTTTACTGGTTGGAGTTTAGTGCTAGGGGTGCTAAACCACGTCCAAGTTAAAACTTAGAGTTTTCCCCGCCAAAAAAACTACAGTTCTGGACGTGGACAAGGGTTAAGTATCAAAGCAGATCGAACGTCTGAGCTTAAGACTCCCTTAACCAAGCTTATTTCGTCACTCAGTAAAATAACTGACAAATACAGAAAAACTAAGCCTCGAACTTATGCGGATTTTACTGGCTGAAGATAACTACGATCAGCTTGAACCGATGCAGACGGTTTTAGCTCGGGAAAATCACATTGTTGATTCGGCCACCGATGGGTCAACCGCTGACTGGCTGATTTCTACGACAGCTTATGATCTGTTGATTTTGGACTGGATGCTTCCTAATTACACGGGGATTAGCCTGTGCGATCGCTACCGCAAAGCAGGCGGGCAAGCGCCAGTGCTGATATTAACGGCTCGTGGGAGCTTGCAAGATCGCATTAAAGGCTTAGATGCCGGTGCCGACGACTATTTGGTTAAGCCTGTGAGCTTGCTCGAACTGGTCGCTAGAGTTCGAGCGCTAGGGCGTAGACCGCCTCAGTGGCAGGGAGAGGTGTTGACGTTAGGCGGGTTACATCTGCACCTGAGCAAGCTAGAAGTAGACTACGGTAAGCAGCGGGTGAAGCTCTCGAAGCGGGAATTTCAGCTATTAGAGTATCTGCTGCGTCATCCTCACCAAGTACTGACCCGCGATCAGCTAGAACAGGCTCTGTGGGCCATCGGGACAGAGCCTGAAAGCAATGCTTTGTCGAAGCTGGTGCGACGGTTAAGGTCGCGACTAGAAGCATTAGGAGCCGCTGAGTGGATCGAAACCGTCTATGGTATTGGCTACCGGCTCAGCGTTCCGGCTCAGTGTTCCTAAGTCGATCTCTATGGAGAGTTTCCCGTCATGTTTGGCCGCAGTCGTCGTCACCTGAGCTGTTGGCTAATGGCATCGATGGGAACGGTGCTGGTTGCGTTTGGTGGTTTGCTCTATGTAACTGAAATAGAGCGAGAGCTGAAGGCATTAGATCAGCAGCTAGGGCATAAGGCTAAGCTGCTGATTGGTGGTGTGATCTACAGCCCTCAGGCTGGTCGGAGCCGCCCTACGCTTCAGCTTCAGACCTCGCCGCTGTTAGGTAAAAGCACGCTCAGCATCGATTCTGATATTGTTTATGTCCGCTGGTACGATGTCAACAACCAAGTGTTGCTGTTTGCCGGGACGCTGCCATCGACCCCAGTGATTGTGCCGGGTTATCAAACCTTGCAACCAAAGAGTGGACAGCGCCTGCGACAGCTGACCATACCCATTCAGGCCGATGGACAGACCTTGGGGCATTTGCAGATGGCTGTGAACCTGCTGCCGACAGAAGTGGCTTTGCGCCAAGTACTGCTGTTTTTGAGTCTAGGTCTGCCAGTGGGTGTAGGACTGATGGGCGTAATGGGCTGGTGGTTTGCTGGTCAAGTGATGCGTCCTATTCAGGGCTCTTATCAGCAGATGGAGCAGTTTAGTGCGGATGCTAGTCACGAGTTGCGATCGCCCATTGCCTCTATTTTGGGGCAAGCCGAGCTGGGCCTAATTACTGCCTCGCCTCAAGACCAGCAAACGCGGCTGCGGCGAATCGCCGAGCTAGCTCAATCCATGGGCGATTTAGTCAATAGCCTATTGCTGCTGATGGCAGGAAATCAGGCGCGGGCCTTGGAAACTTGTAATGTCACTGCTTTAGTTCATCAGCTAGCGCACGAATTTCGTCCTCAGGCGGTAGCCAAAGGGTTGCAGTGGCAGCTAGAAGTGCCCTTGCAAGATGTTTGGATTAACGGAGAACTCGCACTGCTGCACCAGGCGATCGCTAACCTATTGAGCAACGCCTGTCGTTATACGCTCTCAGGCGGGCAGGTGACGCTGCGTTTAAAACAACAGAAAAGCCAGATCAAAATTACGGTAGAAGATAGCGGCGTTGGGATTGCAGCGGCGGATTTGCCCTTCATCTTTGACCGATTTTACCGGGTTGATCGGGCTCGTCGGCAAGAAACTGGTGGGTTTGGGCTAGGGCTGGCGATCGCCCAGAAGATCGTCCGCGCCCACAGCGGCAACATTGAGGTTGACAGCGAAGAAGATCAGGGGTCTACCTTTACTATTTGCCTGCCCCGTTACCCTCAAAAAAACTAGGAAAACAGCCAGAAAAAACAGCCTCAGCGCAAGTCGCGAGGCAGGATAGATAAGCTTCTTAATAAAACTAAATTAACAATAGGTTAAACTTTGGCCAATTTTCTGTGATGCCTATTCCTTAAGAGTTAGAAGAGGCCATTTTGTCCTTTTTATGTCCTTTTTATATGCAAATCTCTTGACGGAACAGACATAACTCTTCAGCTAGTCACATGCTGATTTAAGGAAAAGCGCTGAATCATTAGCTGGCTTTTCCAACTTGTCAAGTTATCTCAATAAAAATGGACACGTTTTTCCCCATGATTTTTAAGCGACCCAATCGAAAGGCTTTTTTAGCGACGGCTTCTCTGTTTATGGTGCTGGCAACAGCTTCCTGTGGGGGCGACA
>JBGTNW010000083.1:0-15476 GCA_041742865.1 Phormidesmis sp. | reverse complement strand
CAAAATCGATCTGCGCATTGCCCCTGCTTTAGAGACGCTCAAGGGCCTGATTGCTAAGGGCGAAAGCGGCACCTTTGACTTTGCTTTTATCGACGCCGACAAAAGCAACTACGACAGCTATTACGAAAAGTCACTTCAGCTGATCCGCCCCGGCGGCCTCATTGTTATAGACAACATGCTGTGGTACGGCCGGGTCGCGGATCCTGACGTGCAAGATAACCGCACCCAACACATTCGAGCATTAAATGAAAAAGTGCGCGACGATGAGCGCGTTGTCATGAGCTTAGTCCCGATTGGCGATGGACTCTTGCTGGCAATTAAAAATGCTTGATCGAGAAGTGACTAACCGCTGTAAATAATCCCGCGATAAATCCTGCGATCAGCGACAAGCTAAAGAAACTGCTAACAACCCTATGGAAACTGAAGAAGCTGGCGTCTCTTCGGAAGGTAGTGTGTTGTAATTCTAGTATCCTAGCCAATGCCTGTTGAATGAGCTTTCGGTTGCGTAGGTTGGGGGCGAGTAATTTCAACTGCAACAGTTCCGGCAAAGTCAGGAATGGGAGGGGTAGGCTTGGTGACTTTGACGGTGATTTGTTGAATGCGGAGATCGCTCTTCAAAGCAGAGGTTGCGACTGCATCTGCCAAGCTTTCAATTAGCTTGAATTTTTTAGTTTGAATCAATTTTGTTGTTTCTTGAACAATTTCGACATAGCTATGAGTGTCTTCTAGGGCATCGCTTTTACCAGCAGCAGACAGATCAATCGAGATTTTTAGATCGACGATGAACCATTGGCCTAAAACATTTTCTTCAGGGAGAACGCCAAGATAGCCAAAGGCTTTGATGCCGTTAATATGAATGCTATCCATGCGGTTAAAGATCTCTGTGGGTAAAGGATTTAGCCGCGTCGCCAGTATAGGTAGCGACAATGTGGCCGTTGCCGATGAGCTGATATTTGTAGGTGACAAGTCCTTCTAGGCCGACTGGACCACGAGGGGGCATTTTTTGAGTACTGATGCCGACTTCTGCCCCAAAGCCGTAGCGGAAGCCGTCGGCGAAGCGGGTGGAGCAGTTGTGGTAGACGCCTGCGGCATCAACTTCGGACATGAAGGTAGCGGCGGCGGTCGAGTCGGTGGTGGCGATCGCTTCTGTGTGCCGCGATCCGTAGGTATTGATGTGGTCTATCGCTGCGGTGAGAGAATTCACAACTCGAATAGAGAGTATTAAATCGCTGTATTCGGTTGCCCAATCGTCTTCAGTAGCGGGTGTCAGATCTGGCAAAATCTGTTGAGTTTGTTCATCGCCGCGTAGCGCTACGCCTTGCGCCTGAAAAGCTGATGCTAATAATGGCAGAGCTTTTGAGGCAATGTCTTGATGGATTAAAAGCGTTTCAATGGCGTTGCAGGCGGAGGGATAGCCAACTTTGGCATCGATTGCGATGCAGAGTGCCTGGTCGAGATCAACAGATTTATCGATATAGAGGTGGCAGATGCCGTCGGCGTGGCCCAGAACAGGGATGCGGGTGTTGGCTTGGACGTATTGAACGAGCTGATTAGAGCCGCGAGGGATAATCAAATCGATGTAATCGTCGAGGCCCAGGAGGGCGTTAGTTTCTTCGCGGGTGGTGAGGAGTTGGACGATATTAGGGTTGTAGCCTGCGTTGCTAATGCCCTGGCGGATGGCACTGACAAGGGCGGTGCAGGAATGGATGGCTTCGCGGCCACCTTTGAGGATGACGCCATTGCCAGATTTAAGGGCAAGGGCAGAGATTTGCATAACGGCGTCAGGGCGAGATTCAAAGATGATGCCGAGAACGCCCAAGGGGACGCCAATGCGTTTGAGGATGAGGCCAGTGTCAAGTTCTCGATGAAGAGTGATTGCACCCGTGGGGTCGGGGAGTTTGGCGACGCTGCGAATGCCTTGGATGGCGGCTTTTAGTTTGGTGGGGTTAAGTGTTAGGCGGTTGTAGAGGGGGTTAGCAAGGTGGTTGGTTTGGGCGGCGGTGAGATCTTTTTGGTTGGCAGTGGCGATCGCCTCGGCGGATTGTTCTAGGGCTTGGGCGACGGATTCGATTAGGGTGTTTTTGTCGGGGTTGGTGAGTTGAGCGAGCTGGCAAGCGGCCTGTCTGGTCTGTTGGGCGAGGGCTGTGAGGGGGGGAAGAGTAAGGGCGTTCATTGGGCGTTTACTGGGGGCATTTATTGAGGCTTTCATGGGAGGCTTTCATGGGAGGCGTTCATTGGGGTTGTGGCGTGAAAGTTGTTAGGAGCTGGGTGGCGATGCGTTGACCTGCACCGGGTTCGCCCATGCGCTGTTTGCCGTTTTGGTGAATCAGTTGGAGACGATCGGGATCGCGAATGAGCTTGGCGATCGCGCTGCCGATTTGGGTTGGGTCGGTGACGATTTGGACAGAGGGGCCCAGCATTTTGGCTTGGATAGTAGCGAAGGTCGAGGTGAATTGGGGGCCGTTGCCAGGGAGCGTGATGGCGGGTTTGCCAAGGCCAATGAATTGCTCAGTGGCGGTGCCAGCGGTGGCGATCGCTAAATCGGCTCGATGCAAGCAGTCGCTATAGGCATCGTTAATCAGCAAAAGCGTGAGGTTTTGGTGGGTGTAGGTGGGGTAGGGGTTGGTCTCAGAGGTAGAAATAGATTGCCAGTGAGGAGCAAGAGAGGCTTGAAGGGTTTCAAGAGAAAGGCTAGGGGCGATCGCCCCTAGCAGGATTAAAGGGCGATGGCGAAAGGTTTCGATTAAACCTGGGATGGCAGCTAGGATATTAGCCCAATTTTCATAGGCTTCGGCAGGGCGAGAGCCAGGAATCAGGGCGATGGTCAAGGGCAAAATGGACTGCTGCTTGGGCGTGACGTATAGAGCGGTGGCTTTGGCCCGATCAGGGTGGGTAAGCGGGGGTGCAACGGGTATTTGATCGATTTGCTGACGGGGGGTGCTGATGATTTGAGCTAAAAGTGCGCTGAGTTGACCAGTGGGTGTAAGGCTGTCCATCATCGGGTTCCCGAGGTAGTGGGCACAAGATAGACCTAGATGCTGAAGCCGCTGGGCGGTGAGGGCATCTCGGGCAAAGACGGCGCGGCAGCGAGGGCGAGACATCAGCCAGCGCTCCCAAGGGAGATAAACGGAGCCTGACCAGCCTTCTAGGGCTTGCCAAAGGTTGGCTGGAAATGGCCCACTAGAGGGAAGTTTGCCTTGTTCATCACGGAGCCAGTAGTCTGATTTGGCGGTGCCGACAAAGGCGTAGGGCAGGCCGCTGAGATAGGCAAACAGTAAAGGAACAATATCGCCGACAGCGAGAATGTAATTGCCAGTTTTGGCCCAGGTTTTGAGGGCAGCTAGCTGCGATCGCGTTAAGCCCAACAGCCCTTGCTTCAGATCGCCTGTGAGCTGCTGTAAGTCGCGGTTGATAAAGCCGCCTGAAGGCATGACTTGAGTCGGGCTAATGATCGGTATCGCCGCTGATAGATAAGCGCTACCCGATCCGGTGAGTGGCAAGGCCGATAGGCTAAGGCCGGGGTCGCGCTTTTGAAGGGATGCAAGGATGCGTAAGGCAATCGCATCTTCTCCGTGGCCGTTACTAATGCACAGCAAGTTCATAGATTCAGCAGGTTCACAGTCTCAGCGGATAGCTGAGCACATTCGAGGGTTGACCAAACGGCTTAATCAAGCCGCTTAGTATAGGCAACCAGCAACAGTAAGGTTTGCAGCAGCTTTGATGTCTAGATCCTGTCAGGGATGCCAAATTTATACAGACTCTAGATCTGATACTTAGCATAGCCTTGGTTGGGCAATGGCAGTCATTCACACCGCGATTCATGACGATATAGCGGCAAGCAATAGGTTCAACCACCATTGCCTATGTCTTTAATATCTATATCTGTAGATAGATTTAAGATTTGAGCGAGATAAAGTCGTGTGAAGAAAAACCTGACTGCTGTTAAGAAGGGTGTTTTAAACGCAAAGTACTGGTTAGCGCCTATCTAACTAGGGTAAACCTGAAGACAATATAAAGGTTTTAAAGGTTTTTGTGATGGATACTCGTCTTGTACGACAGCTTTGGTCCACTGTGGCCGCTTTCCCTAACAGCAGACTTTCCGGATTAGATGACTCTAGCCTTCTAAAATCAATTGTCGATCTGCTCACGGCTGATCCGACCTTTGATCCGCACAATGCAGATGCAGTCAGCGCTTACGTCAGCACTCGGATGCCGCTGATTCGAGAGCTGTCTCAACAGGCTTAGTGGCTTATTTATGGCTTATTTATTTGATTGTCTCAAGCTCTTTTCCAATTGTCTTGAGACGGTGAGATCTTAACTATTTGCCTGAGAGGCTTTTAGGTTAAGGTTCAGCGCTAGCACGATCAAGGGCAGTTGCGCTTCTGGCTGTCCTTTGTAACGAAGAATCAAGTCTCTTAATCAAAAGTTAATCTTGCTTAAATCGCTTCTCTGACTAAAAAACGAGTCAAAAGTCCTACGGGAGGTAGTAGAAAGCACTGAAATTTTCTGTAAAAAAGGTGATAAGGTTTAGCGCAACTACCGCTCGGTAGATTTTTTAATGAGTTCCTTCAGTGAGCGAGCTTACAGAGTGTGCTGTGGCATGTACTACTGAGCTAGTTGTGTTTCCCATTAAATTAAAGGGCGTGAGGTTTGATATGAAAAAGTGCTGTTTAATGATCGCTGCAAGCGTGAGCCTATTGTCTTTGGCAGGCTGTGGCGCGCCAGGGGGTACCCCAGGTGGAGGCACGACCGCCAGTAGCGACACGGGTGCTACAGCGGGTATTGGCAATAGCCGCTTACAAACGGTGCTAGATCGCGGCACTTTGAACTGTGGGGTAGACGGCGGTATTCCTGGATTTAGCTTTGTAGAAAATGGTGAATATTCAGGGCTAGATGTAGACACCTGTAAGGCCGTAGCCGCTGCTTTATTTGATGATCCAACCAAGGTGGAATACCGTAATTTAGACTCGACTGAGCGCTTTGAAGCTCTGAAAGGTGGCGAGGTGGATATGCTAGCTCGTAACACTACTTGGACGATTAGCCGCGACAGTTCAGTAGGCATGGAGTTTGCCCCAACCACCTTCTACGATGGTCAAGGGATGATGGTGCGCGAAGCTGCTGGTATCACTGAGCTAACGGATTTTGAAGGTAAATCAGTCTGCGTCGAAACCGGCACCACCACCGAGCTCAACCTCAGTGACCAAATGCGCCAGCTCGGCGTAACCTTTACGCCTCAAACGTTTCAAGATGCAGATGCGGCCTATGCAGCCTATGAAGCCGGTAGCTGTGAGGGTATGACGTCTGACAAATCTCAGCTAGTCGCCCGCCGCAGCACGCTCACCAATCCTGATGAGCATGTGTTGCTAGAAGTCACGATGTCTAAAGAGCCACTCGGCCCGTTAACTGTCAACAACGACTCAGCTTGGTTTGATACAGTTAAGTGGATTACCTACGCCCTATTTCAGGCCGAAGAATTTGGCCTCACCTCGGACACGATTGAAGCCGCAGTGACGAGCGAAGATCCCAATATCAAGCGCTTTGTCGGCGCTGAAGGCACCCTAGGCTCCGACATGGGCCTGCCCAATGACTTCGCGCTCAGAGCGGTTAAGCACGTTGGCAACTATGGCGAAATCTATGAGCGCAATCTAGGTGAAGGCTCTGTGTTTCAGTTGCCTCGTGGTTTGAATGCACTGTGGACAGACGGCGGATTGATCTACTCTCCGCCGTTCCGCTAAGTTTCCTCTGCTTCAGATTCTCTGAAAAGTGTTTAAAGCAGTTTGAGGGTCAGCAACGTCTCGACGTCTCTAGAGGTTGCTGACAGAAAAATTCCCACTGTCGAGGCTGTTGCAAACAGGTCTGTTCAGAATCATAAAAAGCATCATAGAAAGCGTCGGTGGCCATCAGATTTGACCGTCGGCGCTTTCTTATTGTTTTAAGTGGACAAACAAGTTTCGACGGATTTACTTTCTGTATGCTTCGTAACAGTTGTTGAATACAAAAATTGCTTTCTATTAAGAAAAGATAACAACCTTAGAGCTGACAGCCCTAGCGACCAAATCATGGCTATCAAAGTCCTATGATAAGTAGCCACAGCGGTCTTATCAGATCGGATCGTTTCAGAGCGTTGAGTTTACTTGGAGTTCACAGACTGTAAAAATGCAGACTAAAGCAACTCAGAATTGATGGCATAGTGGCCCAGTATCTGAAGCATCTCTTTCACCCCATTTTGAAACATCCAGCGTTCTCCTGGGCGCGCATATATCATTCATGGCAAATACTCCTTCTAAACCCGCTTTTAGTCTCCGAGCGTTGCTCCGAGATGAACGATTTTGGCAAATAGCCTTTCAGGTAATTTTAGTCATTGTCGTGGCGGCTGTTTTTTCCTATCTGTTTGGCAATCTCAACCGCAATATGAACCGTAGCGGGATTCGATTTGGGTTTAGTTTTTTTAAGAATCCAGCGAGCTTTGCGATTGGCGAAGACCTGTTGAGCTACAGCGCCCAAGATTCTTATACCAAAGCAATTCAAACGGGAATTGTTAACTCTTTGCGATTGGTGGCTGCTAGCGTGATTACCGCTACCATCGTAGGCGTTGCCGCTGGGGTTGCGAGTTTTTCAGATAACTGGCTGCTGCATAAAATCAGCCGAGTGTATGTGGGCTTGGTGCGGAACGTGCCGCTACTGCTTCAGCTATTCTTTTGGTACTTTGCGGTTTTTCTGGCAGCGCCTAGAAGAGAAAACCAGATTGTGTTTCCGAGCCTGGATCGCCCTTGGCTAGTGGTCAACAATAACAATGTCAATTTGGTTGGCCCTGGCTTTCCTAATGAGGTCTGGGTGGGGCTGATGCTGGTGGCCTTGTCGATGCTGCTGTTTGGCCTGCTGTGGCGATCGCTCACCGCATTTAAAGAAGGGCGGTTTGCAGCAGGGCTAGCCGGTTGGTTTTCGCGGATTAGCAATGGCTTGCTGATTGCGCTGGTCTTAGTCGTAAATTATTATCTATTGTTTAGCAATTCAGCCGAAGACAGCCTGTTTTTTAAGGGGGCGTTGATTGCGCTATTTACCAATGCTGACGGGCTTTGGATAGTCGCTTTGGTAGTGATGACAGCCACCGGAATTATGCTTTGGCGGCTGCGAATCGAGGCCATGCTAGAGCGCGGGCAAGAGGGCAAACTGTACTTGGCTGGGATGATTGCGATCGCCCTTCTCGCAGGGGCCATTGTGCTGCTGGCCTTTGATTGGACAGTTCCAACTGTAATTGAAGGCGGCGGGGCCACGGGCGGCCTAGAAATGTCAGTGCGATACGCGGCAGCCCTCACGGGCCTAACTTTTTATACGGGCGCTTTTATTGCCGAGATTGTGCGCGCGGGTATTCAGTCCGTTTCTAGGGGGCAGTGGGAAGCCGCTCGTTCAGTTGGGCTCAGCAACGGCAAGGCCATGCGGCTAGTCGTGTTTCCTCAGTCTTTACGGGTGATTATTCCGCCTTTGAACAGCGAATTTGCCAATCTAGCCAAAAACTCTAGTTTGGCCTTTGCCGTTGGCTACCCCGATCTCTACGCGGTGGCTAACACCACTTTTAACCAAACGGGCCGACCGATTGAGGTCTTCTTGGTGATGATGGCGACCTACCTATCCCTCAATCTACTGATCTCTCTCAATATGAACCAGCTCAACGACGCCGTTCAATTCAAGGAGCGCTAAGCCATGACCACAGCAAGCTCAAGACCAATAGAACGCGGCGCGCCTAGGGTGCAGACCATTGGGCCGATGGCATGGAGCCGCAAGCACCTGTTTAACAGCTGGTTCAACAGTATTTTGACGGTACTGCTAGCGCTAGTGCTCGGCTCGGCTCTCTTCAATATGCTGAGCTGGGCGTTGATACAGGCAGACTGGTCAGTAGTCGTCAATAACTTCGGCAACTTTATGTCGGGGCTATACCCACCAGCGTCCTACTGGCGAATTTGGTCCGTGCTGGGGCTGATTATGGTGCTCTCGGGGCTGAGCTGGGGGTTAGTAGCGCGCAATCAGTCGCAGCTATTTGGCCGCAATGTGTTAATTGGGTTGGGGGCGATCGCGCTGTTCTTTATTCTTTGGCCCCTAACGCGTCCGCATACGCCTTATCTTGTTGGGATGCTAGTGCTGCTAGCCGCTGGCGCTGTGGCTGGTCGAGAGATCGGGCGCAAATCTCCCGGTGCGGCCAAGTGGATATCAGCCGCGTGGCTAGTCTCTTACTTTATTGCCCTGTACTTGCTCGGCGGCGGCCCTTTCTTCGGACGAGGAACGCTGAGTCCAAGCTTGTTTTACAGCATTGTTGTCATGCTGGGCGGTAGTATTGTCGCTGGCTGGCAGTTAGCCATGCGGATTTCTATTCCGCAGATACCCGCATGGATTAGCAAAATTGTTTTGTTCCTAGTGGGCTTTGTTGTGGTGTATCAGGTGTTGTGGCGATTGCCCTATGTCCTGAATCTAGATTTTGGCCTCCAGACTATTTCTACCAACAGTTGGGGCGGACTCATGCTCACGCTACTGCTGGCAGTCAGCGGCATTGCTTTGTGCTTTCCGGCGGGGGTGCTACTGGCTTTGGGGCGGCGCAGCAAGCTCCCGATTGTTCAAGCTTTTTCGATCGCCTACATTGAGCTGATTCGCGGCGTGCCGTTGATCTCCATTTTGTTCATGGGACAGGTGCTGATTCCATTATTTTTGCCAGAAGGAGTACGGCCTGACCGGGTGGTTCGAGCGATCATTGGCCTGACTATATTTAGCGCCGCCTATTTAGCCGAAAACGTGCGCGCCGGACTGCAGGCGGTCCCTCAAGGGCAAAGTGAAGCAGCACAATCATTGGGTCTCAATAAGCCGCTGACCACGGCGCTAATAGTGCTGCCCCAGGCACTCAAAACCGCTATTCCGGCTATCGTGGGTCAGTTTATTAGCTTGTTTCAAGACACGACCTTGCTGGGCATTGTCGGGTTAGTCGAGCTGCTCGGCATCAGTCAAAACCTACTGGCCAGTCCTACATACCTAGGCGATTATAAAGAGGGCTACGTCTTTATTGCCACAATCTACTGGGTGTTTTGCTATGCCATGAGCTACGGCAGTCGCCGGATTGAGTCTGCGCTCAATACTGACCTGCGCTAGAGCTAATTTTTCGCACCTCATCTTAAACCCTTACTGACCTGTTGACTTTTTGATCTTTTTTGGCCTTATTTTAGGAGGAACCCAACTAATGCCTCAGTTTGAAATACAAACACCGCTCTCGTCCAACAACTCTGTCGAGGCGGAAGCTGTAATTGTCGCAAAAGACGTGCAAAAGTGGTACGACAACGGCTTTCACGTTCTTAAAGGCGTCAGCATGAACGTCTATAAGGGCGAAGTAGTGGTGGTGATGGGGCCATCGGGTTCGGGCAAATCCACCTTTATTCGCACGTTTAACGCGCTAGAACCCTATCAAGAAGGCAGCATTGAAATTGACGGTGTGCGCATTGCCAATGATCTTAAAGATATTGAGGCCGTACGGCGTGAGGTTGGGATGGTATTCCAGCAGTTCAACCTGTTTCCTCATTTAACGGTGCTGCAAAATGTGACATTAGCCCCAATTTGGGTACGCCGGTGGCCTAAGGCCAAAGCTGAAGAGATTTCGATGCGCCTGCTAGATCGTGTCGGCATTGCTGAGCAAGCCTATAAGTTTCCGGGACAGCTGTCTGGTGGACAGCAGCAACGAGTGGCGATCGCCCGCTCTTTAGCCATGCAGCCTAAAGTCATGCTGTTTGATGAACCGACCTCAGCGCTAGATCCTGAAATGGTGCGTGAAGTGCTTGATGTCATGCGAAATCTCGCCCAAGATGGCATGACCATGGTGTGTGTCACTCACGAGGTCGGCTTTGCCAGAGAAGTTGCCGATAGAGTCGTGCTAATGGATGGAGGCGTGCTAGTAGAAGAAAACACACCCGAAGATTTTTTTAATAACCCTAGAGAAGAGAGAAGTCAGGCATTTTTATCTCAAATTTTGTGAGGACTGGGCGGTGAAGTTGTGGCGACTGATAAAGCCAACTCAAAAGCCAACCTAAGAGACAGCTTTTGGTCTGGCTTTTGAGTCAATCACAAAAATCGCCTACATAAACTTACCGGCCATCCCGAGGATATCGCCCATATCAACCTCACCGTCGCCATCGGCATCTAAAAACGCGGTGAGAATCGGATTAGCGTCGCTAGCAGTTACACCTTGTTTAGCACTGCCCGCGTTTAAAAACTGCATGACTAAGGGGATGACCATCGGCAAAATACCTTGCACTTGATTGGTATTGAGATTAGTTTTTTGGGTGACAGCTGAGATCATTTCGGTGAGCTGAGCGCTGTTAAATAGCTGAGGAATCACCGCTGCGCCGTTGGCTGCACCTTGTTCTATCAATGCTTTAGCCGCACCGTCGCCTTGGGTTTGGCGTTTTTCTTTAAGCGAAGTCCGCACATATCCACCAATGACGGACATGGCCTGTTGCATCGTATCGGAATTGGCGTTATTTTGCTGAGCAATTTGCTTAGCCGCGCCGAGAATTTGGGTCATTTGGCTGGTACTGGCCTGGCGTTTGGGGTCGGCGATCGCACCCAAAACCTGATCAAAAAGTCCCATATTACGAATCCTTGCCTTAAATAAAATGAACCAGTGGGGGGTTACTAACGGCAATTATACGGTAACTGGCAAGCTAAGCCGATCCGAGTGATTGCCCCCTCACTCGCGCTCTGGCGTCGCTATGAGCTGTTGTATGGACACGCATCAGCCGACTACGCAGATGAAAACGCTCTCCAGTATCGAAGCGGCTCTGCGAAGTCACCTTCAGCAACGGGTGAATTCAGAAAAGGATGAGCGAGAGTGCCATGCCCGCAAGTAAGATAAAACCAATCGTGACGTTTTGACGAAAGATATGACCGAACACTTTGGGTGACTTGGGGCCGCGTGCAAGCTGGCGGTATTGCCGGTACCAAAGATAAGCAGCGGCAGCGAGCGAAAGCCAATAAAAAAATCCTAACGGCATGGTGATGCCAACTCCGGCCAACATCAGCACCGTCCCCGCAAAAAAGATTCCCACGGCCTGCGGAGCGCGTTTGCCAAAAAACAGCGCACTAGAATTGATCTTGAGCCGACGGTCAAAATCGCGATCCGGAATCGCATACACCGTATCAAAGCCCAGCGTCCATAGCACCGTCGCCGCCCACAGCAGCCAAGTAGACAGCTCTAGCGCCCCTGTGACTGCGCTCCAGCTAATCAGCACAGCAAAGCCCCAAGCGATCGAAAGCACCAGCTGAGGAATGGGAAAGACTCGCTTTGCCAGTGGATAAAACACAATAACCGGCACCGCCGCCACACAGAGCCAAAAGCTCAACGGCGTTAGATAAAAAGATAGCCCCCAAGCACAAAAAAAAGCGACCACCGCCACTACTATGCCAACTTTTACAGACAGCGCTTTTGCCGCTAGCGGACGGTTGCGGGTGCGCTCCACCTTGTCATCGATATCGCGATCCCACAAATCATTGACGACACAGCCGCCGCCGCTAGTTGCCAACGTCCCTAGCACAATCACTCCAATTAGAGGCAAATCAGGCAATCCTCTTGCTGCCAGAAAAGCTGCCCATAAAGCAGGCACCATCAAAATCAGCCGTCCAGATGGCTTATCCCAGCGCAGTAAGCGCACGATGATCATCCAAGTGGGTTCAGCCGATCGGCTATCTACAGCGGGCTTCATAAGGTTCTGAATGTGAAAGTGAATGTGAAAGTGAATGTGAAAGAGTACCGCAGCCATCTTTACAGTACCTGAGATTTTTAGCTTCAGTTTTTCTGACTCGGAGGTTCCTGGCATCCAGCGCTGATGATGGGCTGCTAATTTTAGTTTTATTTACCAAATACAAAAAATATATTAAGCGTCTTACGAAATAAATCTAAATTCTCTGATGGTTTCAAGCGACTATCCTTTCATCATAAATTAGCTAACTCATACGCTAAGCCTTTTATTTTCAAAGGGTTAGCTGCTGAAAGGCTGTACGTAGCTGCCGTATTTTTAGCAATAAGCGTCGAATCTTGGATGACTTAGCGCCAAGTTTTGGTCAGTTATTAAATAAATATTAGATAATTTGTCGATAGACCGATGACATTAGCTGCCTAATTATAGTTATATTGACCATAAGTTACTGAGCTTGGCATGAGAACTTGCTTGAGTTCGGTCTTGCTCAGGTTCGGTTCAGCTCATGTTTTCTACGAAAGTATCGTCTTGTATGAAAAATGGTTTCGTGAAGACCGCCGCTAGCATGATAGCTCCGACGGTGAAAGAACAGCCGCAGGGCCAGATCAAGAGCCAGATCAAGGGCCAAGTAAACCGGGTGGCGAGACAGACAAATGAACCGGTATTAGAAGGCTCACGTCAGGCAGCGCTTGCCGTCGAGTCCGACGAATACGGCCTGCTAACAGATCTTTATCAGCTTACGATGTCGGCTTGCTATGTCGGCGAAGGGCTGCATCAGCGGCCTGCAAGTTTTGAATTATTTGTCCGCAGACTGCCTGAAGGCTATGGCTATTTAGTCGCGATGGGGCTAGAGCAAGGGCTGGCGTACTTAGAGAATCTGCGCTTTAGCCCAGCGCAGATTTTGCAGTTGCAGAAAACGGAGATTTTTACCAATGCTCCGCATCAATTTTGGGGCCTGCTAGCGGATTTTCGCTTTGAAGGTGATGTTTGGGCAGTCCCTGAAGGCACGCCAATATTTGCAAATGAGCCGCTGCTGCGAATTGAAGCGCCGTTGTGGCAGGCCCAAATTGCTGAGACTTATTTGCTGAATACCTTGAATTATCAGACGCTGATTGCGACCCGTGCAGCTAGGTTGCGGCAGGCAGCGGGGCCTACTGCCAAGCTGTATGAGTTTGGGACGCGGCGGGCCTTTAGTCCACAGGCGTCGCTGTGGGCCGCTAGAGCCGCACTTGCGGGTGGGCTAGATGCGACGTCTAATGTGCTGGCGGCACTGAAGCTGGGCCGCCAGCCGGTGGGCACGATGGCGCATGCGTTGGTGATGGCAATCTCAGCGCTAGAAGGCAGTGAAGACGATGGCTTTGAGGCTTTTCACCGGTATTTTCCGGGGGCACCGCTATTGATCGATACTTACAACACGGTGGCGGCGGCTAAACGGCTCGCTGAGCAGGTCGCGGCTGGAATGCCGCTGAGCGGGGTGCGGATTGATTCGGGTGATTTAGCGGTGGTGTCTCAGCAGGTGCGATCGCATCTTCCCCACACCCCCATCTTCGCCAGCGGCGATCTTGATGAGTACGCCATCGAAACGCTGCGCCAAAGCAATGCCAGTATTGACGGCTACGGCCTCGGCACCAAGCTCGTGACTGGCAACCCTGTCAACGGCGTCTACAAGCTCGTCGATATCGATGGCACTCCGGTCATGAAAGAGTCCAGCGGTAAAGCGACCTACCCCGGACGCAAGCAGATTTTCCGCCGCTATGAATCGGATCCAGCCGGTGATCGGCATATGGTAAGCGATCGCCTCTCCCTAGCGATTGAAGGCGCACTGCCTGAGGAAGAACCGTTGCTTCAGCGCGTCATGCAACAGGGCTCACGCCTAGCCGATCCCGTCAGCCTAGCCGACATCGCTCAAAAAACCACCGCCGCCGTCAGCGCCCTTCCTGCCGCTGTCCGCCGCCTCCATAATCCACAGCTCTACCCGATCACCCTTTCTAACGGCCTCACCCAACTCACTGCCCACACCCAACAAAAGAACGCTCATGTCTTTTTGGAATAAACCCATCCGCGTCGCCCTCTTTGGCACCAGCGCCGATCCGCCGCATGTTGGCCACCAGAGCATTCTAAATTGGCTGGCCACAGAATTTGATCAAGTCGCTGTCTGGGCGGCTGAAAACCCTTACAAGCCCAAGCAGTCGCCATTGGGCGATCGCGCTGAAATGCTGCGGTTGCTCACCCGAACTTTGGTAAATTCAGATCGAGTGAGTGTGTATCAGAGCTTGAGCGATCGCTACACCATCCATTCTATTGCCCGCGCCCGCCAAATCTGGCCCAAGGCCAAATTCACCCTAGTGGTAGGGGCCGATTTGGTCGCTCAGTTGCCCCAGTGGTATCAAGCTCCAGCGATTTTTGCTCAGGCCGATATTCTGGTTTTTCCCAGACCAGGCTATAGCATCGATAGCCCTGCGCTCTCGGCTTTGCAGCAGCGGGCTACCGTTACCATCGCGCATCCACCAACCCAGTACAACATCGCTTCTAGCCGCTATCGCACCGCCGAATGCAGCCAAGTCCCCGACGACCTACCGCCCATCATTCGGGACTATGTTCGGGCGCATCACCTCTACCCCTGCCTACAAACCCCCCAAGTTAAAATCTCCACATCCCGATAAAGCCAATGGTCAAACCCATGTCCAAATCCGTGGTCAAACCAGCAGATAAACTGGGATATAGGCCACTAGAGCATTTGCCAGCCACCGATCTCGCCGACTTTAAAGTAGGGGTCGATACCGTCATCTTTTCGGTCGATACTGAGCAAAACCGGCTGCTGGTGCTGCTCGTGATGCGTCATGAAAAACCCTACAGCGGCTACTGGAGCCTACCAGGAACGCTTGTGCGCCTAGGTGAATCCCTAGAAGCCGCCGCTGATCGCGTCCTCACCGAAAAAATTCGAGTCAACAACCTTTACCTAGAGCAGCTTTTCACCTTTGGCGGGCCTCACCGCGATCCGCGCGAAGCTGAAGATGTGTATAACATCCGCTATCTATCAGTCAGCTACTTTGCCTTAGTGCGCTATGAAGACACCGCGCTGATTGCCGATGGCGTCAGAGGCATTGCTTGGTACCCGCTCAGCCGAGTGCCAAAGCTAGCGTTTGATCACAATCAAATTCTTACCTACGGCTACAAGCGCCTGCGCAGCAAACTCGAATATAGTCCGGTCGCTTTTGATGTGCTGCCCGAAACCTTTACGCTCAGCGACGTCTATCAGCTCTATGCCACCGTATTAGGCGAAGACTTTTCAGATTATTCTAACTTTCGCACGCGCCTGCTGAAGCTCGGCATTTTAGAAGATACCAAAGTTAAAACGTCTCGGGGAGCCGGTCGGCCCGCTAGCCTGTATCGATTTGATGCTAAGGCGTTTCAGCCACTGAAAGATAAGCCAATGGTGTTTCTTTAGAGCATTTCTTTTAGAGTATTTCTTTTAGATTAGTTGTTTTCTGTTCTTGGCCCATATTCTCCCCCAAGTTGCGTTCTATGAAAATTGCGATCGCCCAGCTCAATTCCACCGTCGGCGACCTCACAGGCAATGCCGAGCGCATTTTGACCATTGCTCACCAAGCCGCTGATCTCGGTGCGGATCTACTGCTGACCCCGGAGCTATCGCTGTGCGGCTATCCGCCGCGCGATTTACTCATGCGGCCCAGCTTTATTCAACAGATGAAGCAACAGAGTGTCGCGCTAGCTAAAGCCATGCCCTTT
>JBGTNW010000082.1:0-2531 GCA_041742865.1 Phormidesmis sp. | reverse complement strand
GGCTTTAACTGCCACAAAATTGCTGGATATTCTGCCGGTTACGACACGCAGCGCATTCTTCAGCAGGTGAATTGCTGGCGAGATGAGAAATCGATTCCAATCGCCTTTTTTGAGCCTTATCGGGCTGAGCAGCTAGTGCCTCGGCTGCGGATTATCTTGCAGGAAATTAACGCCTTTTTCGATTATCGAGCCTTAGCGCCTGAGGATGTAAGCCGCATTCCTCAGCTGACTCGCCGCCGGATTGCCTATCTCACCTGGAAGCGTGTTCTGAAAAAAATCAGTCTAAAAAAATGAGCGATCGCCGATCAAACAGATCGGCAAAATCAATCTAGCTTTGATGATGTCTACGCCAATGGCAGCGGCGATCGCCTATTTTTATCTCAGGCTTAAAATTTAAAGATTTCGATTATCGCTGGCCCAATACAGCGCACCGGCCCGCTCGGCCCTATCCTATCTGTATATATCCGCGATCTTGACGACCATTTGATAGAGGTAGCCAACCCGCTGAATGCAGATCTGCTTTGAGTCGTTTACTGTTCATAAGCGCGTACCGCTGACGATTAGCCGAGGCACTAGCAGCGGTTCGACGAATCTGTGGGTGCGCATTGAGGCCGAAGGCATTGAAGGCTGGGGAGAAGCCTCACCCTTTTCGATTGGTTCTCTGACTCAAACCCCAGCCGATATCGCCGAAGATTTGGCCGCGCTGGTGCCGGTATTAGCCCCTTTGCATCCGCTTCAACACCAGGTGATTGAAGACAAGCTGCTGGCTTCAGCCGCCTGCTCAGCCGCGCGCGCCGCAATTGATACTGCCTTGCACGACTGGCTTGGGAAGCGCCTCGGCCTGCCGCTGTGGCAGCTGTGGGGATTAGACTGCCAGCGGATCGGCCCAACGGCGGTAACCGTCGGCATTAGTTCGCCGACAGCAGCGGTAGATCGGCTGCAAAAATGGTGCGTTCAGCAGCCGGTGGCCTCGGTCAAAATTAAGCTCGGAAGCCCTGCGGGCATTGCGGCTGATCAAGCGATGTTTGCAGCGCTAGAATCGCATCTGCCAGCGGGCGCAAAGGTCAGTGTCGATGCCAATGGCGGCTGGGCACTAGCGGATGCGCTGACGATGGCTGAATGGCTCGCTGCGCGCGGGGTGACTTATATAGAGCAGCCGTTGCCGGTGGATAACGATACGCTATTGCCGGATCTGTATGCGCGATCGCCGCTCCCTATTTTTGTAGACGAAAGCTGTTTTACCAGCGCTGATATTGTGCGCTTGGCCCACTGTGTGCATGGCGTCAACATCAAGCTGATGAAGGCGGGCGGCTTAACGGAGGCGCGGCGGATGATCCATACGGCCCAAGGTTGTGGATTGCAGGTGATGTTTGGCTGCTATTCGGATAGCGCGATCGCCAATACTGCCCTCGCCCACCTTTCCCCTTTGGCCGATCATCTCGATCTGGACAGTCATTTCAATCTCAAAGACGATCCGTTTATCGGCGCTGACCTAACCGCAGATGGCGCTTTACGCCCTAATACTCAACCCGGACTAGGACTATCTTTACATGCTCAATCCTGATGATCGCCTGGCCATTTTGATGCACAACGGCATGAAGGGAGCCAAGGGTAAAACCGGCATTTCCCTTTTGCGCTACAGCCCGAACCCAATCGTGGCCGTGATCGATGAAACGGCGGTAGGTGAGTCGGTAGCTGCGCTCACTGGCATTGATCGTCAGGTGCCGATTGTAGCGTCTGTGCAGGCGGCTTTGGCGTTGAAGCCAACGGTGTTGGCAATTGGACTAGCGCCTTCGGGCGGGAAACTGCCTGAGCCCTGGTACCGGGAAGTGAAGCAGGCCGTCAAAGCGGGCCTATCGGTGATGAATGGGCTGCATACGCAGATGAATGAAGATGCGGAAATTGCGGCAGTGATCGCCGCTAACCGCGCTAGCGCTTCTAACCGCTCTAACCACTCTAACCAATGGGTGTGGGACATGCGCCAAGAGCCCGATGGCCTGACGGTGGGCAGCGGCAGTGCCAGATTGCTAAGCTGCGATCGCGTCCTTACGCTCGGCACTGACATGGCGGTGGGCAAAATGTCTACTAGCATTGAGCTGAACCGTGTGGCCAAGGCCCAAGGACTGCGCTCCAAGCTAATTGCCACCGGCCAAACGGGCCTCATGCTCGGAGAAGATGGCATCCCGCTCGATGCCATTCGCGTAGACTATGCAGCAGGCGCTGTGGAGCAGTGTGTGACCCGCTATGGATCAGACCAGGACATTTTGTTTATTGAAGGTCAAGGCTCTCTGCTCAACCCGGCTTCGACCGCGACGCTGCCGCTTTTGCGGGGCGCTCAGCCGACGCATTTAATTTTGGTTCACAAAGCCAACCTGACTCACATTCAGCACTTTTCTGATTTTCAAATTCCGCCGCTGCCCGAAGTCGTGAAGCTGTATGAGGCGGTGGCCACAGCAGGCGGTACGTTTGCCCCGGCGAAGGTCGTCGGGATTGCGCTCAATACGTTTGGGCTGAGTGAGGGAGAAGGAAGA
>JBGTNW010000081.1:0-3264 GCA_041742865.1 Phormidesmis sp. | reverse complement strand
GAATAAAGGTCAAGTGAGCGCTGATCCCGCTGTGCTGCAAATGACTCATGGCCATCAGCAAATCGCTAATTTGGTCAGTAGCCTCGATAGAACTTAGGCATACCAGCTCAACTGATTTTGCGCCAGAAAGATCCGATCTCTCAGCGTTGAGGCTGCTGTTTTTGGGGGAATAGGGCGTTGCGATCTGTCGATCTAGCCAGGCCCAAGGAATAAGTTTGCTAGCCGGAATGCCGCTGGTTTCTAAAATCTTGCAGGCAAAGATGCCGTGCGCGCCAACCCAGTGAATATTGGGATGATTGAGCTGTTTTATGCGCTGACGGTGCTGGCGTTCTTCTTGCTTGCCCAAAGGTTCGTGCCACTGCGACAAAAGGACAATAGCGGGCACTTTATGAGTTGTCACCCAAGCTAAAAAATCCCAAGCCAAACTGCACAGAACGATTCGAGTTGGGCAAAAGTCGGCAATTAGCCGGATGCTGTCACGACAGATTTTGACCCCTACATTTTCACTGTTGAGGCTACCGCCCATGAGCCGGATGCCTAAGTATGATGGTTCGCTATAAATCTCAGTAGAATGATTTGAAAAGATCGCAATTTCCTGAATTTGATCGCTCCACTGGGTCGCAGCCATCAGTACATGGAGATCGATTGCGCTGAGGTGATTAGAAAGTTTTGCGAGCAGCGTCTCAAGATCAAAAATGTCGGCAATCTGTGTTCGGTAATCGGCCTGATCGAGCACAATGAGCAGGCGTGTAGTTTCAATGCCCATAAGCCTGTAGTTGCAAAGACTGCGCGATAAAAAGTCAAGGTAGCTGGAACTATTCTGCTAATCTACGCTTCTTTTGTTTTGTGGAGAGTGCGTTGTCTGATGCTTTTGACATCCCTGATTTGAGGCGATTGGCTTTAAGCGCTCGGCTTTAAGTGATCGACCTTAAGTGATCGGTCTTAAACGATTGACTTTAAGCGACTTCAGTAGCCACTCTTTAGAGTATTACTTTTTTATACCCTGATACAGGGGCAGATAGTCTTTTTTATGGCAACTATGCTCAAATCTGCCGTAATCGGCACTGGGATGATCTCAAAGCAGCATCTCTCTTTTTTGCAGCACTGCGATCGCACCCAAATTGTAGGCGTTTGCGACCTTTCTCCAGCCGCTGCGACTTATGCTGCTGAAACGTTTCAAGCCGCTGATGCCTACACTGACTATGTTCAAATGCTGCGGGTCGCTCAGCCTGATGTTGTTCATATTCTGACGCCACCGAGCACTCACCTGCCGATTGCGACCGACTGCTTGCGATCAGGCGCTCACGTTATTTGTGAAAAGCCGGTAGCGCCCACTTATCAAGAGTTTAAGGGGCTTTGGGAGGTTGCTAGGGCGTGCGATCGCCATCTCATCGAAGATCACAACTATCGCTTCAACAGCCCTGTGCGCAAAATTCAGCAGCTCATTGCTGACGGCAAGCTCGGCGCAGTTCAAGAAGTTGAAGTGCGGATGGCGCTCGACTTGCGCAGCGGCGGTCGCTACGCCGATGAAAATTTGCCAAGCCCAATTCACAAAATGCCCGCTGGCGTCATTCACGACTTTATTACACACCTCAGCTACCTGCTGCTGTCCTTTTTGCCAGATACCGATTTCGATGCCGACTCTACCCGAATTTCCGCCGCTTGGCGCAACCACGGCGGCGGAAATTTGTTCAAGTACGACGATCTCGATGCGCTGATTATCAGTGGTTGTGCCCATGGACGCATTCGCTTTAGCAGTCGCACCGAACCCGGTTGCTTTGCGATTACGGTGCGCGGCGATCGCGGCTACGCTGAAACCGATCTATTTCAGCCTTACTTGCGCTGTGTCATGCCCCGCAGCGGCGGCAAACAGCTCTCTCCACTGATCAATCATTTCGTCAATGGCTGTGAGCTCATTGGATCTAGCGCCCGTAACTTTCGCAATAAAATCATGCAGCACACCCCTTACGAAGGGCTGCATACGCTCTTAGGCGAAACCTACCGAGCGCTGAGCGAAGCCGAAGCGCCACCTATCAGCTTCAGTGACATGGCCCGCACTAGCCGCTTAGTAGAAGCCTTACTGGCTGAGGAAAACCGACTATGAGCAAAACTACTGTCCCACCGATGCCATCCACTCTAGACAGCCCTATCAATCTGATTAAACCGACTCAAGCCACTGCCCAAAAACCGGCTCAAAAAACTGTCTTTATTACGGGAGCCGCTGGGTTCGTTGGCCAATATGTGGTGGCTGCGGTGCTGCGAAGCGGTCACAAGGTGCTGGCCAATGTCCGAGCCAAAACTCAAGTTGATGGCATTAGCTGGCACGATCATCCCAATGTTACCTTTGTGCGTCAAGATTTGCGATCGCGCCGAGGCTTAGTCGAGTCCCTCGCTGGTGCCGATGCGGTGATTCATTTAGCTGCTGTCAAGTCGGGCGATTTTTACGATCAGTTCGCCGGGACGGTGATTGCAACTGAGAACCTGCTGTGGGCCATGACAGCAGCTGACATCAAGCAGCTCGTTGCGATTAGTACCTTTTCGGTATACGACTTCTTGGGCATGAGATCGGGGCAGCTGCTAGATGAAATTTCGCCCTTAGAGCCTACGCCTCAAAACCGAGATGAGTACGCTCAGACCAAGCTTATTCAAGAAAAGCTCTACCGCGCCTTCATGAGCAAAGTTGAGAGCCAGGTCACTATTTTGCGACCCGGCATGATCTACGGCCGTGACAACCTATGGCACGCGCTGATCGGTGCAGAATTTGGCAATACTTGGCTCAAAATTGGGGGTAAGGCAATCTTACCGATGGCCTATGTGGAAAATTGCGCTGAGGCGATCGCTGCTGCCCTCACGGCTCCTAATGCCATCGGCCAAACCCTCAATATTGTCGATGACGCCCTGCCGACTCAAAAAAACTACCTCAAGCTGCTGCTGCAATATACGTTAGAGCCGCCAAAGCTGATTCCGATTAGCTGGTTTGCGATGCGCTCGGTCGCTAATTTTGCATGGTGGACGAATCAAACCTTTTTGGCAGGTCAGGCTAAAATGCCGGGAATTTTAGTACCAGCTAAGCTTCAGGGTCGCTTTAAGCCTTTGAAATACAGCAATTCTCAGGCCAAGGCTTTGCTGGACTGGACACCGCGATTTACAACGGCAGAAGCCTTTAGCCGCAGCTGTAGTGATTTGGACTTGGTGGCAGTGGCTGCACCGGTTGCGGGTGTTGCGGCTACTGCGGGTGTTTAGCCCAGTTGATTGGGCTTATTT
>JBGTNW010000080.1:0-6570 GCA_041742865.1 Phormidesmis sp. | reverse complement strand
GATCCTGACAAGGGTTACAAGTTTTCGACTTATGCCTATTGGTGGATTCGGCAGGGTATAACCCGCACGATCGCCAACGATGCTCGCACTATTCGCCTACCGATTCACATTGTAGAAAAGCTAAACAAGCTTAAGAAAGCGCACCGTGAACTGCGCAAAGAGCTACAGCGCACCCCTACCGAAGCGGAGGTTGCTGCCGAATTAGACATGACGCCCGATCAGCTACGGGTGCTTCAGCAGGTACAGCGAAAATCGCTTTCGCTAAATCACCGGGTTGGCAAAGGTGAAGATACGGAGCTGATGGAACTTTTAGAAGACGGCCATTCGCTCTCACCTGAATCGCAAATCAGCGAGTCGATGATGCGCCAAGAGATTTCTGACGTACTCACCGAAGTGCTGACTGAGCGCGAAAAGGAAATCATTGCCTTGCGTTATGGGCTAACGACAGGAGAAACTCACACCTTAGAAGAAGTAGGGCGGATTTTTCAGCTTTCTAGAGAGCGAGTGCGCCAAATTCAAACAAAAGCTATGCGAAAGCTGCGGCGTCCCCAGGTGGCCTCTCGGCTAAAAAATTGGTTGAAATAAACCTTGTCCACGTCCAAAACTGTAGGTTTTCCACTGGGAAAACTTATGGTTTCAAATTGGACGTGGTTTAAGAGGCTGGCTTTCTCTGGTTTTATCCAATTTATTTGCTTAAGATTAAGCTTGGTTATCTTGCCGACTTATCGTGGGTTTTGGTTCTAAAGGTTACATTTACGCCTTCATTTGTTTGCGCCAAAATCAGTAGTGGCGTTGGCTTGGCCTTTTGATCCCATTTCATGTTGGCGATTCGGCCTTGTAGTGTGGGCTGCCAGAAGCTTTCACTCTCAGGCGGATTAAGAAAGTGCTCAATGCAGTCCACTATTTCTTCGACTGTTGTAGAGGTAGACTGCGCCGGTAGCTTAGTGAGCTGGATTTGAATGCGAAACAGGACGCGCTTACGTTTTTGAGGATCGTTAGGCGCGACGTATTCGACGTCAAAAAGCTGATCGACGGAGCGCGCGTTAGTTGTTGCAATCCCGACCATTCCTTGACTGGCTTGGGACGGTCTGAGTGCTTCACCGATGCGCTGCTTGACTTTGATTTTGAGCTGATTGATAATCGCAAAGTTAAATTGCTTCTCTTCCATCCGCATTCGCAGATAGTCGAGGTTGAAGTCGCGTGAGTGTACTAAGTCAGGGTTGCGCTCCATGGTAGTAATGGTGCTCAGTGCTAGCTTGACTCGCTTTTGCAGTTCTTTATTTTTATAGCTTTCAAATTTAAGCTGCTTTTGCAGCTTGCGGGTTTGAAAATAAGAGAAAATGCCTAAGCCAACGAGCAGTGTAAACAATCCGCCTGTGGTGTACATCCACGGGTTAAATGGTTTAGTAGGTTGGGGTATGGCTGCTGGCGTTTGGGCCAACCAAATCGGTGGGCTTTGGGCGATCCCGAAAAGTGTCGAATGGCCAGTTGACATGAGCGCACTTGCAGACGTGGTGGTTAGCCTTTAGGATGCCCAGGCAAACCGCCGAGCAAACCGCTAAGCAAATAGATAGAATCAATCGACTTGATGCTTTATCTAGATTGGTTGTTTCTACTAGGCGTTTCTATAAAGTTTTGAGATAGTCGAAGCTCAGTTTGTAATGGGTTTGAGGTGAAAATAATGCAGCCCGTAAAACTAACGCCAGCGCTGAGCCAAACAGCGTTGGGCAGTATTCGCTTAGTCGCCACGGATATGGACGGGACGCTGACAAGTTATGGAGAACTAACACCTGCAGTTTTACAAGCGTTTGCGCAGCTTAAGGCCAGCAATATTGAGGTGATGATCGTAACGGGTCGCTCGGCGGGCTGGGTGAGCGGGCTGGTAAATTATTTGCCGGTGGTGGGTGCGATCGCTGAAAATGGCGGCTTGTATATTAGTAAGGCTAACCTAGAGCCCCTAATTTTACCGGACATCCCTCGGCTGACGAGTCATCGCGATCGCCTCGCCACCGTTTTTGAGCGATTAAAAACCCGCTACCCAACGCTTCAGCCTTCGGTCGATAATCCCTATCGAATTACCGACTGGACGTTTGATATTACTGGACTCACCGCGACTGATTTGAGCTGGATGCAGACCACCTGCGCTGAGCTATCGATGGGCTTTACCTACAGCACAGTGCAGTGCCATCTAAAAATTGAGCAGCAAAATAAGGCGGCTGGGTTACAGAAAGTGCTTCAGCAGCAGTTTCCGATGCTTTCTGTGCAAGAAGTCATCACTGTTGGCGATAGCCCCAACGACGAAAGCCTATTTGATTTAGAACAGTTTCCTCACTCAGTCGGAGTGGCAAATGTTGCGCACTACTTGCCGCAGCTTGCTCACACCCCTACCTATTTGACCTCCGCGTCAGAGGGTGCAGGCTTTAGTGAACTGGCTGATTTTTTGACTAGGTTTTCTAAGCTCAGAAAATTCAATCTGTAGTTTTAGGTATTTTGGCTTTACCTTGGCAGTCTGAACTTATTAAAAAATGGAATTGAAAAAATGGAAGCCTAGGTGGTTACCCAGAAAATATAATTTCAAAGGTTTCCTTTCCCTTAACCTTTTCTTTCCCTGTGGTTAATGCCTAGCCTTGATCATTGTTGCAGAGTTGGCAATTGCTTAAGTACAAGGTAGCAAATTTGGCTAATGGCTGTAAGTCAGCTAGCACACATTTTTTTACCTTAAGCTCGAATAGTTAGGCTTGAACGTGCTTGTTCTGATGCGTTTATTCTGGCTATCTAAGCCGAAAGCTGATCCATTCACTGTAAATGGAGTTAATTTATTTTGTCTTTGGTCACCGCTACAACTGTTACCTCTACGGCTGCCTGTACGGAGTCTGTCTGCACGGATAACTTCGTTAGCTTACTGGAGCAGCTTTACCAGGAGCGATCGCTCATCACTTACACTGTGGGTCAAAATATTCCCTTACAGCGCCAGTATATTTACATTATTTGTCGAGGGGTGGTTCAGCTTCACACCATTCATGCCGACGGCGGTGAAACCATTGTGGGTCTTTGCGGACCTTCTATGGCCTTTGGCCAGTATCTGAGCAATGTTGATCCTAGCTGGGCAACAGCGCTGATTGAGACGGATCTGCTACTGCTTTCTATGAATGAAGTGGAATCTTCTCCGGCGCTGATGGCAGGTATTTTTCCTCAAATTGTTCGACGGTTGCATCAGAGTGAGTCTTGGCTGGCGATCTCGGGCAAGCGCTTAGTGGCGGATCGTCTCCGTAGTTTGCTAATTCAAATTGCTCAAGATTTTGGTCATGTTGAGCCTAGTGGTGTGCGAATTAAGCTGCGGCTGACACATCATCAGCTAGCGACCATTATCGGTACAACGCGGGTAACGGTAACTAGACTGTTGCGCGACTTTAAAGATGAAGGCTGGCTAAATATTCGACAGCGGCAGCTAATTTTGAGCCCTCAAGTAGTGGGCTTAGCGAATAGCAATAGTTCGAGCACTCAGTTGCAAATAGCGTAGGCACGGTTTATTTATATTCTCTAAACAGACAAGAGGCGCTTAGCATACCGCTTCCTTTACCGCGTGCAAAAAATTGACTATAGCTCTGCTGAGCTATTGGGGGCAATAGCTCGAACCTCAGCCATAGTCAAGCCCAGCGACTCAGCCACTTGATCGAGTTGAAGGCCCATACTCAGCAAGCGGCTCACAGCTGCTTGCTGCACCTGATTAGCCTTAGCTTCTGCCGCCGCTGCACGGGCCTCTGCATGGCGACGCTGCTCAGTTTCACGCTCCAAAGCAGCCACCAATTCATCGGGAATTAGCAGCTTTTCGCCTGTATCTTCGCGGTAGAAGCCGATAATATTAGTCTCTATCTGCACTCGGAGATTCAAAGGCTCAGATCGAGCATCCGTAATCGGCTCATACACATCTTGGCGAAGACGATAGCCCAGCAAGCGCTCCTCGATCCATTCGCCTCTAGGATCATAGAGCCAATATTCAGTCACTCCCAGCTGTTCATAAAGATTCTTTTTGAAGATTTGATCGCGCTCTTTTGTGCTGTTTGAGGTCATCTCAAAAATAACGCTTGGCACTTCATTCTCTTCCCAAATTTTATAGTTATCTCGCCCGCCCGGCTCCACATTGAAAATTACCATTACATCCGGAGCCACGCGGGCATTGGGCTTGCCCTCGACATAGTACATAAACTGATCGCCTAGCACTGTGGCCCGCTGCCCAACGAGATAATGCCGCAACACCAAGAGCGTCGTTATCATCACGTACAAATGATCAAATGTTTCGGCCACAGGTTCGCCGTCTGAAACAGGATAAATAACGTCGGATTGAGTTGTTTTGACAAGCTGACTGACCATACAAACTCACGTTTAACTCACCTTTAAATGGGCTACCCGGTATCTTAGTAAAGGCTAGGATTAAGCCTCTAGTATAGACTCCATGCCATCACTTGCCCTTAGTGATGCATTTTATGAAAATACGACTGTTTGAAGACCAAGACACCGAAGAAATAGCGCGACTATTCTACGAAACGGTTCGAGAGATCAACCGCCGAGATTATTCACTTGCCCAAGTCAATGCTTGGGCACCCGACGATATTCACTTTAGAGATTGGCGCAACATTTGCGCTAGCCGCTTTACCTATGTGGCTGACGATCAAGGCACGATTGCTGGATTTGGAGAGTTAGAGCCCAATGGCCATATTGACTGCTTTTATTGCCACAAAAGCTATCAGCGTTGCGGCGTAGGTCATCAGATTTATCAGGCGATAGAAACTAAGGCAATAGAGCTGAACTTGCAGACTCTCACCACTGAAGCAAGCATCACAGCAAAAGCATTCTTTGAAAAAATGGGATTTTTGAGCCTCAAAGAACAATCGGTAACCTGCCGAGGTGAAGTGTTCATTAATTACAAAATGGAGAAGTTGCTGAAAAAGTCTCTATAGAAGCTGCTGTGCAATAGGGGCATTAGTGATTTTTACGCCAAGCTTCCGCTTTTTGGCGAATTTCAGTGATCTCTTCTTCAGACATTCTGTCCAAATTTTTTAAGATAAAGCTCATCCGGCCTTGGGTACTTAAACTTTCTCGGTGACGATCTAAAAAGTCCCAGTAAAAGAAATTGAAAGGGCAGGCGCGATCGCCTGTACGAGCCTTTTTGTCATAGGCACAGCCTTTGCAATAATCGCTCATTTTATTCACATAGTTAGCGCTGGCAGCGTAGGGCTTAGTCGCCAACAGCCCGCCATCGGCAAATAGCCCCATGCCAATCACATTTGTTTGCATCACCCAGTCGTAGGCATCGATAAAAGCGGCGTGGAACCAGTCCTCGACGGACTGCGGAGAGAGACCGGCAATCAGCGAGAAGTTGGCCAAAATCATCAGCCGCTGAATGTGATGGGCGTAGCCGCTGCGCTTAACAGTGCCAATAGTTTGGTGGAGACAATTCATCTCAGTTTCACCTGTCCAGAAAAAATCGGGCAGTGGCTGAGTATGCTGAAAATGGTTGCGAGAAGGATAGTCGGTATCGACATGGTTGTAGATGCCGCGCATGTATTCGCGCCAGCCGAGAATTTGGCGGATAAAGCCTTCTACGCTGTTGAGTGGCAGCGTTGGGTCTTGTTCGTAGGCTTGAGCAACTGCCTCAATCACTTCCATGGGCTGCAATAAGCCAATGTTGAGATAGGGCGATAGTAGTGCGTGCCACATCGTGCTTTCACCTGTGACCATGGCGTCTTGATAGGAGCCAAACGTCGGGAGGCGATCGCTCACAAAATTATCCAGCACCGCCAATGCCTGATCGCGGGTCACGGCCCAGCCAAATTCATCACAGTCTCCAAAGGTTTTATAGTCAGCGGTTTTGACTGTCTCGATTACGGTTTGAGTAATCCCATCCGGGGTAAACCACAGCGGCTGAGGCGGCGAGATTTTTCCTTTAGGTGGCTGACGATTCTCTTTATCGAAGTTCCACTGCTCACCGACCGGCTTTTTGCCGTTCATCAGTATGTCAAATCGCTTTCGCCCTTCTCGATAAAACGACTCCATCAAAAGGCTTTTCCGAGCTGAGGCCCAATCTTCAAAGGCTTGTGTAGACCACAGAAAGTGATTGTTGGGTATCTGCACCAGTGCACAAGGCAAGTCCACCTTATTGAGAAACGCTGCAAAGGGCCGATCAGCAGGCTCCATCACCCGCAGTTCATCAATGCTATTGGCCTCGATCCATGTTTTGAGCGGCCCTTCAAATGATTCTGTCGTTTCGTAAGTGACGTGCCAGCCATCAGCGCGTAATTCTTCAGCAAAGTGACGCATCGCTGACCAGATCAACACAAGCTTTTGCTGGTGGTAGGGTCGTTCTTTGGCATGGCGGCGCGATTCAATGAGAATAACGGGCGTACTCGTTTTATTTGCATGACAGCTTGCGATCGCCGATTGTCCTTGCCAAAGCTGATCGCCCAATACCCAAATGCCAACCGTCATAAAGTGCCTCACTGGTAACGCTAGCTATAGTCTAATCGGCATAAAGATTTAAGCCTGAGTAGTTACAAACTGAGCAACTAACTG
>JBGTNW010000079.1:0-6796 GCA_041742865.1 Phormidesmis sp. | reverse complement strand
GCTTCGGCGGGCTTTGGTATGTCGCGCAGCAAGATGGCTGATTTAATTACGGGTGGCGATGTGCGGGTGAACTGGAAACCGATTACGCAGTCCAGCCAAACCCTGCAAAGCGGCGATTTGATTGCGATTCGCGGTAAGGGGCGACTCACCGTGGGGGAGGTCGCAGTCACCAAAAAAGAACGCTATCGGATTCAGCTAACTCGGATGGTGTGAAGCGATCGCTTCGCACCCCTTGCACACAGCCCCAAACGGTTGCACGAAAATGAGCCTTCATACACACGCAAATGTTTTTATTTAATTAAAATTTATATTTCTGGTCATTCTACGTCTTCAGCAACACAGTGAAAGGGACAGGGTATGTCAATATAAAAACGACTTGCCTATTTTGGCTCGACACCGCCTGAACCGGCCTGAGCCAAACTGAGCCAACTAGTACACAAGCTCACAGTGAAAGATCACAGTGAGTTTGATAGTCAACTCAAATCACAGAAATAACCTTGGCAGGAATATGGAGTAATCAATGGAATCCGTAGAAGCCATTTATCAATATGCTTGGCTAATCCCTGTATTGCCCTTACTCGGCGCAGCGATTGTCGGCATCGGACTAATTAGCTACAACGAAGCGACCAATCGGCTCAGAAAGCCCGTCGCCGTTTTTATCGTCAGCTTGATTGGCGCAGCAATGACGCTATCGATTATGCTGCTGGCCAGTCAGTTTCAGGGCCATGCGCCTTATACCTATCTGATTGAATGGGCTTCTGCGGGAGACTTTCATATCAATATGGGGTTCACCGTCGATCACATCACGTCACTGATGCTGGTAATTGTGACGACAGTCGCGCTGTTGGTGATGATCTATACCGACGGCTACATGGCTCATGACCCTAGCTATGTAAGATTTTATGCCTATTTAAGTTTATTTAGCTCCTCGATGTTGGGGCTAGTTGTAAGCCCCAATCTGCTCCAAGTTTATGTATTTTGGGAGCTAGTAGGCATGTGCTCATACCTGTTGATTGGCTACTGGTATGACCGCGATGGTGCAGCTGATGCTTGCCAAAAGGCATTTGTCACCAACCGAGTCGGTGATTTTGGCCTATTGCTCGGAATGCTGGGCCTGTTTTGGGCAACCGGCACGTTTGAGTTTGAACTCATGGGCACTAGGCTTAGTGAACTGGTGAGCACTGGCGTGCTTTCAGCGGGCCTAGCGGCTCTCTTCGCTGGCTTAGTATTCATGGGGCCAATGGCCAAATCCGCGCAGTTTCCGCTGCATGTTTGGCTGCCCGACGCCATGGAAGGCCCCACGCCGATTTCAGCGTTAATCCACGCGGCGACCATGGTGGCAGCGGGCGTATTTCTCATCGCCCGGATGTATCCCGTCTTTGAAAACATTCCGACAGTGATGAGTATCATTGCCTGGACGGGCACGATTACCGCCTTTTTGGGCGCTTCAATCGCCATCACCCAAAACGACATCAAAAAAGGACTGGCCTTTTCCACCATGTCTCAGCTGGGGTACATGGTGATGGCAATGGGTGTAGGCGCTTACACCGCTGGCCTCTTTCACCTAATGACGCACGCCTACTTCAAGGCAATGCTGTTTTTGGGATCAGGATCTGTCATTCATGGCATGGAAGAAGTAGTCGGTCACGACCCGGCCCTAGCGCAAGATATGCGCTTGATGGGCGGACTGCGCAAGTACATGCCGATTACGTCTATTACGTTTTTGATTGGCACATTAGCCATTTCGGGTCTGCCGCCATTTGCGGGCTTCTGGTCAAAAGACGAGATTTTAGGTTCCGTCTTTGCTGTGAACCCGGTAATGTGGGCGATTGGCTGGCTGACTGCGGGCGTGACAGCTTTTTATATGTTCCGCATGTATTTCTCTACCTTTGAAGGAGCCTTTCGCGGTAATGATGCGAGCTTGCGTAAAAGCGTAAAGCTACAGTCTTTGCAAATGGCGGGCGCTTCGATGGGCCCAGGCGCGATGAGCGCTCAGGAACTGAAGGTAGAAAGTGCTCACGGGGATCATGATCATTCCCATGCGGAATTGCCTCATGAGTCGGCTTTGAGCATGACGTTTCCGCTGATGATGCTCGCGATACCGTCGGCTCTAATTGGGCTAGTCGGAACGCCGTTTGCGAATTACTTCGAGGCATTTATTCATCCAGCGGGCGAAGCGCTGACAGTCGCTGAAATCGCTGAAGAGTTCGATATGAGCGAATTTGTGCGGATGGCAGGGGCCTCAGTAGCGATTTCTGTTGCAGGAATTGTGCTAGCGGTGCTGATGTATCGGCTGAACAAGATTGATCCAAGCGCGATTGCTAGCAAAATCAAGCCGCTTTACAACCTTTCGCTCAACAAGTGGTACATCGACGATATCTACCGCGAGGTATTTATTAAAGGCACTCGCAACCTTGCTAAAAGCGTGTTGAATGTAGATGTCAAAATTGTCGATGGGATTGTCAACCTAACTGGCTTTGTCACGCTAGTGACGGGTGAAGGGCTGAAATACTTTGAGAACGGTCGCGCTCAGTTCTACGCATTGATTGTATTTGGGGCTGTGTTGGGCTTGGTCTTCGTCTCTACTCTGGGCTAGTGAGAACTGCCTGAACCCATATCATCGAAGGAGCGCTGAAGTATAGTTCAATGCTCCTTCTCTTTTTTTATCACTGAGGATTGATGAAACAGCTCAGCACTATCTTAATGACCGTCATTACGCAGGGCGATCCTTAAGGTAGTGCTAAGCTGAGCGCTGTATTTTGTGAGGCACAGTATTATTCATTGGACAAGAAGCGTCTTAGTCATTTTGGCTTAATTGATTTGCTTACCTGATCTGTAGCCAAACTCTTTTAAAGAACGTAAATCTTCTTTTACAGTTTTGATTTTTCTTCCTACAGTGTGAAAAGAAGTAGAGCCTAAGCTTATATAGTCCACCCATAAAGTCCACCAATAGCCGGTTTTCTGCCTTTTGGGCCGCAACCTATTAGTTTTGTTATGGATCAATTTCCCTGGCTATCTTTCATTATTTTCTTTCCGTTTCTAGCGGCTTTTCTAATTCCTTTCATCCCCGATGAAAATGGGCGCACAGTGCGCTGGTACGCGCTAGTTGTGGGTCTGATTGACTTTGCCGTCATCGTCTATGCTTTTGTCAATAACTACGATATCAACAGCTCAGGAATGCAGCTTTATGAAAGCTACACCTGGGTGCCTCAGATTGACTTGCGCTGGTCGGTTGGGGTCGATGGGCTATCCATGCCGCTGGTGTTGCTGACCGGCTTTATCACCACGCTGGCAATTTTGGCGTCTTGGCCGGTGACCTTTAAGCCCAAGCTATTTTATTTCTTATTGCTGAGCATGTATGCCGGTCAAATCGGTGTGTTTGCCGTGCAGGATATGCTTTTATTCTTCCTGATGTGGGAATTGGAGTTGCTGCCGGTCTATTTACTGCTCTCGATTTGGGGCGGCAAAAAGCGACTGTATGCAGCGACTAAGTTTATTCTCTACACTGCTGGCGGATCGCTGTTTATTTTGCTAGCAGCGCTGGGAATGGCCTTTTACGGCGATACGGTCACCTTTGATATGCAGTCGCTGATGGCAAAAGAGTTTCCACTGAGGCTACAGCTATTTCTGTACTCGGGCTTTTTGATTGCTTACGCGGTTAAGCTGCCGATTATTCCTTTTCATACTTGGTTGCCCGATGCGCACGGTGAGGCGACTGCGCCCGTACATATGCTGCTAGCGGGCATTTTGCTCAAAATGGGCGGCTATGCCATTATTCGCATGAATGTGGAAATGCTGCCCGATGCGCACGCGGTGATTGCGCCAGGGTTAGTTATTTTTGGAGTGGTCAATATTATCTATGCCGCCCTGACTTCGTTTGCGCAAAATAACATAATGCGTAAGATTGCCTATTCGTCGATTTCACATATGGGTTTTGTGATGATCGGGATCGGCTCGTTTACGAACTTGGGGCTGAGCGGGGCAGTGCTGCAAATGGTGTCTCACGGCCTAATCGGCGCGAGTTTGTTCTTCTTGGTGGGGGCGACCTATGATCGCACGCATACGCTGATTTTGGATGAGATGGGCGGTGTGGGCCGCAAGATGCCAAAGATTTTTGCGATGTTTACAACTTGCTCAATGGCGTCTTTGGCCTTGCCTGGAATGAGCGGATTTGTGGCGGAGCTGATGGTGTTTGTAGGGTTTGCAAATAGCGACGCGTATGGCTTCAACTTTAAGCTGATTGTGGTGATGCTAATGGCGGTGGGTGTAGTTTTAACACCGCTCTATTTGCTCTCGATGCTGCGCGATATTTTCTATGGCCCTGAAAATGAGGAGCTGATTGAAAAAGAAGCGCTGATTGATGCAGAGCCGCGTGAGGTGTTTGTGATTGTGTGTTTGCTGATTCCGATTATCGGCTTTGGTCTGTATCCCAAGGCGTTAACGCAGCTTTATGACGCCAAAACCGTGCAGATCACTCAGAAGATTCGCACGGAGATGTTTGCGATCGCTCAAAACAAAACCCCGCCGCTGCCGATTGCCACCACGCCCCTACTCAATGCCCCGGATCTCAACAACTCTTTGGCAAAGTAATCGTCAAGTCGTGACCAACTAATGGCAAAATAATGGCCATTCGTATCGCCTGCGCAGGGTTGCTCTTTTGAACTCACCTTTTATAAGCGGTTTCACCCGCGTTTTTTCTGTGCAAGATTGGGCCTTAGAGGCTAGATTGCTGCGCTGGATGACGCTGCTGTGGGTGTCAGTGGGCCTAGTGGTGCTATTTTCGGCCTCTTACCCAGTTGCTGAGGCCGACTTTAACGATGGTGCGCGCTTTTTTAAAGTTCAGCTCGCTTGGGTCGTTGTCGGCCTGCTGATCTCTCGCTGGATCACTCGCCATCCGGTGCAGCAGATAATGCGAGTTTCAGGGGTGCTGCTGCTCGTTTCGATGCTAATGGTGATGGCGACGCACATTCCGGGTGTGGGGATATCGGTCAATGGCGCGACGCGCTGGTTACCAATTGGCCCTTTTTTATTGCAGCCTTCAGAGCTAATGAAGCCATTTTTAGTGCTGCACAGCGCTCAGCTTTTTGGCAAATGGCACAAGCTGACGGTGGGAACACGGCTAATGTGGCTGGGCATTTTTACCGGCGGGCTGCTGCTGATCTTGGCGCAGCCTAACCTCAGTACAACGGCAGTGTGCGGTCTGACGATTTGGCTGATTGCGCTAGCGTCTGGGATTCCTTATCGGCAGCTGATGCTGACTGCTGGGGTGGGGCTAACAGGGGCGGTGCTAAGCGTGAGTGTAAAGTCTTATCAGCGCGATCGCATCATTTCCTTTCTCAACCCTTGGGCCGATCCGAGTGAAAACGGCTATCAGCTTATTCAGAGCCTTTTAGCCATTGGTTCGGGCGGCGTCAGTGGCACAGGTTACGGCCTTTCGATTCAAAAAATCTACTTTTTGCCGATTCAATATACCGATTTTATTTTTTCGGTGTTTGCCGAAGAATTTGGCTTTATTGGCTGCATCATGCTGATTTTGTTCTTGGCGGTATATAGCACAGTTGCCCTGATGGTAGCTATTCAAGCTAAACAAACCGTGCACCGGCTAGTCGCGATTGGCTGCATGGTGCTGCTAGTAGGCCAATCGATTATCAATATTGGCGTTGCTACCGGCGCGATGCCCACAACTGGCCTGCCTTTTCCGATGTTTAGCTACGGCGGAAGCTCTATGCTCGCAAGCCTAATCACAGCAGGCGTATTGATTCGAGTTGCCAGAGAATCGCGCGATGCAGAAGTACTTTCATTGAAGCGAGTACGAGAAGAGCTGAAGCGTGAAAGGCCATTTAAGCCAGTAGCCGATCTGCATAAAATGAACAAAGCCTCTTTAGAAAAAGACCTACACACCGCCAATAACTTGCTAGAAAAGCCCTTTTTGCGGCTCAAAAAGCGACCATTGCCGCCTTCTAATCGCTCGTGAAGTCAGCGCTTTCGATAGAATAAAGGGTGTAGTCACGGCTCGAGTTATTGATTCGACGCATTTTTTATGGGCGATACTCTCGCTGGGATTTTGACAAATGCCTCTACTGACACAGCTTACGAGCGCCTACAGCTTTTTCTGTATCATCTCACTCAGCAGGCCAATGGCTGGGTAGAGCTTCAGCTGGGCCATTTGTCTATCTCTAGCGTTGGCATTATTGCTTTAGCAGGTTTGTTGACAAGTCTAACGCCCTGTATGCTTTCGATGCTGCCGATTACGGTCGGCTATATGGGCAGCTATGAGCTAAAAAGTCGTTGGCAAGCGGTGGGACAATCGACTTGGTTTGGCTTGGGACTTGCGACGACGCTGGCAGGGCTAGGCTTAGTCGCAAGCAGTTTGGGCTGGGTGTATGGTCAAATTGGGGTGGGCTTGCCAGTGGTAGTGAGCGCTATTGCGATTTTGATGGGGCTCAATTTGCTGGAGGCTTTGCCGATGCCGCCGCTGCCATCTTTTAGCGGCACTGATTTTTTGGAGAAAAATATTCCGCGCTCAGTAAAGTCTTACCTATTGGGGCTAACTTTTGGCTTGGTGGCTTCTCCTTGTAGCACGCCCGTATTGGCAACGCTGCTGGCTTGGGTGGGCGAAAAAGGCGATCCGCTGCTAGGGGCGTCGCTGCTATTAGCGTATACGGTGGGCTATGTGGCACCGGTGATGCTGGCGGGTATTTTTACGGCTTCAATTAAGCGTATTTTGGAGCTGAGGCGCTGGTCTGGCTGGATTACGCCTGCTAGTGGGCTGCTGTTGGTAGGCTTTGGTCTATTT
>JBGTNW010000078.1:0-8389 GCA_041742865.1 Phormidesmis sp. | reverse complement strand
AATGGCTTCTAGCCGTAAGTGGTCTTAATTCGTTAGTAGACAGGTGAAGCCTTTCCTTTTATGTAATACAACTGGCCTAAGCAAACTGCGATCGCAAAAATCCCTGCATCATTTCCCAACCCCGCTCAGCGCTCAGCGGATTAAAAAACATGCCCGATTCTTTGTCTTGAGCTTGGGGATTGGTGAAGGCATGGGCAGTATGGCCAAACATATGAATTTGCCAATCGGCCCCGTGCCGCGTGAGTTCATCGGCCAAGGCCATCGTCTGCGTGCGCGGGGCTAACGGATCTTCCCAGCCATGCAACAGCAACACTGCCGCTTGAATTATCTCGGCACTCGCTAACGGCGGTGGATCGTAAATGCCATGAAAGCTAACCACAGCGCGAATATCTGCTCCAGAGCGGGCCAAGTCCAGGACGCACTTGCCGCCAAAGCAAAATCCAATAGCCGCCACTTTAGTTTCATCCACCTGAGGTAACTGTTGAATGGTCTTCGTGGCTAGCTGCATATGCTTGAGCAATAAGGCGCGATCATTGTTGAGCACTGCCATTAGGGCGCTGGCTTCCTCTGGTGTTGTCGCCCGTTTTCCCTGTCCATAAATATCGATGGCAAACCCGACATAGCCCAGCGCGGCTAATAGCTCCGCTTTTTGGGTCTCAAAGTCTGACTGCCCTTTAAACGTCGGCGCGATCATCACCCCTGGCTTCGGCCCCGTTTGCGCAGTATCCCAACTGACGGTGCCTTCAAAGCGACCATCAGCATCTTCGTACACAAGCGGTTCAGTGACTATCACAGGGGTTCTCCTTAGCGGTGACCCCACCTAGGCTATCAGATTGAAGACTGGCCACTGGCATCACAAACAGCCCATTTATTAGGTCTATGACCGCTGGCGATAGTCCCATGGCTTTAGCGCCTTTGGGTCAGACCACACACCTACGGCTTGTTTTCGGGCTTCTTCTTCAGCCACTTGCATCCGTGAACCGTTAGGGCAGCTGCTTACATACTTTGGATAGACATAAGCCATGCCGTCGAGCACCATTTGAGCATTGAGGTGGATCTCTGTATCGTTACCGGTCGGAATAAAGGCTTCGGCAACGGTTCGACCATATTGATCGGTTTCAGTTTCCACTAGGATAATGCCGCCGCTGCTTTGCGCGACTAGACGGCGCAGATGGTCTCTTGATTCAACGCCTAGCGCCTGGTCTTTCTCAGGCGCGTCAATGCCGCACAGCCGAACTTTGATTTCCTGCCTACCGTCACTTACGCGCAGAGTATCGCCGTCGTAAATGCTTCCCTCAACAACCTGATAGCGTTTACTTTCACCTAGTTCATGAGTGCCTGATAGCGAAACCGCTTGCTGCGTAGTCTGAGGCGATAGTTTGGCTGCTAGGGCGATTGCACCTAGCAGCGGGATGGCAAAGGCTAATCCTTTAGAAAGCTTCATCTGGGTAAGTGCAGTGGCTACACTTTTAGGGTGCCCTTAGTCGGGGAAAGCTGAGCTAACGCCTCACCTCTAGCCGTTAGCGGTTGCTTCCTTGGGTCATATCTCTACGCCCTCACTGGCCAAAGTGCCAAAGCCGTCAGCTTCAGCGTGGCGAATTAGAGACTGAATGATGGGCAGGGCAATGCCAACCCCGAAGAGTGCATTGAATCCAGCTACCACAGCCGGTGCTGATAGAACAGCTGTGACTCCAGGAAACAGCGCTGTGACAGCGACAAAGATGATGAAAAAAATAGGAGTGGAGATGCCGGCGCTGATAGCCGCTTCCTTAATCTTGTCTCGGAACTCCTCGACTGTGATATCGCCGCGCTGGAGATCGAGCGTGTAAGCCAGCGCTGTGATGATCGCCTGTGTCAGAACAGCTGTTCCTGTGGCAGTGATGCCGAGCTTAGCAATCGTTGTCGAGTTTTTTAGAACAGAGTCTATGGCATTGTAGAAGCGAATGTAGAGCTGCTCTTGGCCCGTCATTGGCTTAGCACCACGACGGATATTGTCAACTCCAACCTCCCATACGATGTTCTTGGCCCCATTGCTGCCGCCTTTGGAATGAGGGCGAATGTGACTGCCGTGCTTATCTGACAAGAACACCCGAATATCCCGCTCATTCGCGCCAAGCTTGGAGGTGCCTGGAATTTTGTTAAACAGCCCCATCGTGTCGGCATCTGTACGCGGCGCATCGCCTAGCCGAGTGCCTGCGCTTTGAATCCTTCGCGCTAGCTTTGGCATTTCCTCAGACAGCGCTTGTACGGTACGAGGCAGGTCTTTCAAAGCGTTGGCCATAGCTAGGCCGGAGATGCCGAAAGCTGCTATTTCATTCTGCCATTCTGCTAGGGCTGCGCTCGCCGCCTTCAGCCGCTGTTGAGATTGGTTGTGAGCTAGGGTTTGTAGAACTTGTATTGTTTCCTGGCCAGAAGAAGTCAGATCTTGAGAGGCTTGCTGGGTTGTCGCCACCGCTTGATCAATATGACTGTCTATCTGCCGCTTTGCCGCCGCCGCTGCGCTCGTCAACTTTTCGGCTTGTTCTAAGAAGTTCATTAGCTGCGTTGAAATAGGGTAGGGCGGAAGATTGATGCCGAGCAGGAATCGTCGCTACGCAGAGTCTGGCTTAAGTGATGGGTGATAGGTGCTTCATTCAAAGTCCTTTGCGAAGATTTTGCGAAAATGTAAACTTTGCTCAACTCTCTGTCAGTTAATGCAGCACTTTGAGATCTCATGGCAAGGCTATTGCTTCCAATGCCAGCAATGGCGCTGAGTTACTCAAGAGCATATCTTTCTCCAGCTGCCAAGCGTATTAGATATTCCCTTCGCAAAGGTTAAGGGAAGAAGAAGGTTCGACAAGGGCTAAGTCCACTTGAAGTTAGTTGTTCAGCCATAACCTTTTCTTTACCTAGTAGCCATAAATCTCTGCTACTTTGAGCAAGTTGTAGAAAAAGTTGCAAGATAAGGCGAGATGAGGAGCGTGTTGCTTTTCTAGGCTTCAAAAAATAAGACGTTAGAAAGGCTTTAAATATCTCTTAAAGGTTGTTTTTAGGTGTGCATTCGCGCGCTCGCTGCTTGCAGTGAGCGCCAACAAATTCAATTGGGATTTTATTTCTTCAAGGATTACAGCAAAAATCATGACACCCTCCCTGACAAAAATCGGCAGCTTTACTAGCGATATTGGCGCTGAAATCTCTACCTATGACGGCGATCGCCAACTGCTGTACGTAGTTTCTGGTGATACAACACTTCAGGCTATCAACCTCAGCAATCCAGCTGCACCTACATTAGAACTTACATTTGATATTGCTCAATTTAATGTGCCACTAGCAGGGGCTAACAGCATTACCTACAAAAACAACTTATTAGCAGCAGCTTTTAGTGCATCGGTTAAAACTGACCCTGGCGTTGTTGCAGTGGTCGATTTGGTCGCGGCAACCGCTATTGCGGCGGCAGGTGGCGATGTTTTAGCCGCCGTGAAAATCTTTACCGTTGGTGCACTGCCCGACATGATTACCTTTACGCCCGATGGCAGCAAATTGTTGGTTGCCAATGAAGGCGAAGCTGAGGTGATTGAAAACGCCGATGGTTCAATTTCAGTGGTCGATCCGGAAGGCTCTGTTAGTATTATTGATGTTTCGGGCGACTTCAATAGCCTGGGCCAGCAAAACGTGGCAACGGCTGACTTTAGCCGGTTTAACAGCCGCAAAGCTGATTTGATTGGCGATGGCGTCAGACTTTTTCCCGATGCAACAGTTGCGCAAGATTTAGAGCCTGAGTACATTGCCGTCTCGCCGGATGGCACAAAAGCCCTGGTAACGCTGCAAGAGAATAATGCCGTGGCGATTGTCGATATTGCAACTGCCACCATCGAAGCGATTCAGCCACTGGGCTTAAAGGATTTTAGCAAAGGTGCACCGAACCTCACGACCTACGACTTTGTGAACCGAGGCGAGATTGCCAATGGCGGTGCAGCTCTAACGACAGCCAACGGCGAAACAATCGAACTAGGCGGCTTTTCGGGTTTATTTTACGACGGTGTGGCCGCTAACGGCAATCTTAAGTTTATCACTGCGCCCGACCGTGGCCCCAATGGCGAGCCAACCGGCAATCTGCGGCCTTTCTTACTGCCCGACTATCAGGCTAGAGTCGTCGCCTTCGAGCTCAATGAAGCAACGGGTGAGATTGTTATTACCGATCAGCTGCTGCTGAAAAGAGCCGACGGTACACCCATTACGGGCCTACCCAACATTCCCAATGTCGATGAAATTGCGGTCGATGCCGCTGGTAATCCGGTGGATTTGGCTAATGTCAGCGGTTTTGAAACCTTTGGCGCAGACTATGACCCCTTTGGCGCTGATATTGAAAGCATTACGCGCGCGCCTGATGGCACGCTTTGGATGGTGGATGAATACCGTCCGGCAATCTATCACTTTAATGCAGACGGCACCTTAATTGATCGCTTTGTGCCTCAAGGCACTGCTGCTAAAGCGACGGCGGCTAATCCTGGCAGCCTGTTTACAGCTGGTGATTTTGGCACCGAAACGCTACCGGCTGACTACCTGACTCGCCGATCTAATCGGGGTTTTGAGGGCGCAGCGCTCGATAGCGAAACCGGCGTTTTCTATGCTTTTATTCAAACGCCGCTGAGCAATCCTAACCGGGCGGCTAGTGATGCTTCTAGCGTGATTCGCATGGTCGGTATTGACCCAGCGACTGGCACCCCGGTTGCAGAATACGTTTACATCTTGCAAAAGCCTGAAGTCGGTGACACCGTGGATAAAATCGGTGACGCGGTGTTTGCTGGAGACGGTAAATTCTATGTAGTTGAGCGTGATTCTGATCCGGCGGTGACGGGTCAGCGATTTGTGTTTGAAGTGGATCTTAAAGGTGCTACGAATGTGCTAGGGCAAAGCTTTGGCGGTCAGACGCTGGAGCAGCAGACGCCTGATAGCTTGGCGGCTCGGGGCATTCGGCCGGTTAGTAAAACCAAGGTTACTAACCTTGCTTCAATTGGCTATTCGCCCACGGAGAAAGTCGAGGGCATTGCCGTTTTGCCCGATGGTCGGTTAGCGGTACTCAATGACAATGACTTTGGCGTCGTTGCTGGCTTAGACGCTGTGCAATTAGGCATTATTGACTTTGCGACTAGCAATGGGTTGGATGCGAGCGATCGCGACAACGGCATCAATATCAAGCCGCAGCCCGTATTTGGTCTGTACATGCCCGATGCGATCACAGCTTTTGAAGCCGATGGCGAAACTTTTTATCTGATTGCGAATGAAGGTGATGACCGGGGCGATGCGGATCAGCCCGGTCGAGGCGACGCCATTCGCTTAAAAGACATTGACCAGGTGACGTCTTTAGGTCGTAGCGGTCTATCGCTCGATCCGGCCTTGGCGCAACAGCTCAATGCCGATGGCCTGCTAGCCGACAGCGAACTTGGGCGGCTGACGATTTCTTCAATTGATGGCGACACCGATGGCGATGGTGATATTGATCGAATTGTCGCGTACGGCGGGCGTTCTTTTTCAGTCCTCGATAGCAAGGGCAATCTGGTTTTTGACAGCGGCGATCAGCTCGAGCAAATTACCGCTGCGCTGGCTCCAGAATTATTTAATGCAAATGACGGCAGCCCGCTAGCAGTCGATACGCGCTCTGATAACAAAGGCCCCGAGCCCGAATCGGTGACAACCGGCGTGATTGACGGTAAGCTCTATGCCTTTATTGGCCTAGAGCGCGCTGGCGGCGGCGTGCTGGTGTATGACCTAGCGAATCCGCGCCAGCCGGAATTTGTGCAGTATGTTCGCAGCGATGGTGACATTGGCCCTGAAGGATTGACTTTTATTGCCGCCGAAGATAGTCCGAACGCTCAGCCTTTGCTGGTTGTTGCAAATGAGGTGTCTAATACCGTGGCGATCTATCAAGCAAGCGATTTGGTTCCGTCTACGCCGACCGTCTTTATCAGCGAGTTTCATTACGATAACGATGGCGCAGACACGGGCGAATTCATTGAAGTTACGGCCTCGGCAGGGACTGATTTAACCGGCTGGCAAGTGGTGCTTTACAACGGCAATGGCGGCGCAGTTTACAACACCCGAACGCTTTCAGGCGTGGTGCTAGAGCAGAGCAGCGGGCTTGGCACTGTGGTAATTGACTACCCTAGTAACGGCATTCAAAACGGCAGTCCTGACGGGATTGCGCTGGTCAATCCGGCGGGTACGGTGGTTGAATTTCTTAGCTATGAAGGCAGCTTTACCGCAGTGGGTGGCCCTGCCGATGGCTTGGTGAGCACTGATATCGGGGTAGCCGAATCGGGTTCGACTCCTATTGGTCAGTCCTTGCAGCTAATTGACGGAACTTGGACGGGGCCGAGTGCGGCGACTAAAGGCTTGGTAAATGAGGCTGATAGTGGCGGCAATGGCACACCGATTGGCGAGGCTGAGCTTACATCGATTTACACCATTCAAGGTGAGGGGCATATATCTGCTCTGGCGGGTACCGCGATAGTGACTAGCGGTATCGTCACGGCAGTGGATAGAAATGGTTTCTACTTGCAAGATCCAGCAGGGGATGGCAATATTGCGACGTCCGATGCGCTGTTTGTGTTTACAGGGAGTGCGCCAACGGTGGCGGTTGGCGATGGACTGCGCGTTGCGGGTACAGTGTCTGAATTTACGCCGGGTGGCATAAATTCAGGCAACCTTTCAACGACGCAAATCAGCGGCACTCTAACGGTTGCAGTGCTTTCTAGCGGCAATGTTTTGCCTGCCCCTGTGATTATCGGTGCAGGCGGACGCGTGCCGCCTGATGTAAATATTGATGATGATGCTTTTACCATCTTTGATCCGCTCAATGATGGTATTGACTTCTTTGAGTCGCTTGAAGGAATGCGGGTGACGGCTGAAGATCTGTTGGCAGTGAGTGGCACCAACAGGTTTGGTGAGATTTTTGCAGTGGCGAATCAGGGCTTAGGGGCGAGTGGATTGAGCGATCGCTCAACGCTAAACATCAGCTCCGGCGACTTCAACCCCGAACGCATACAAATCAACCAAAACACCGGCATTTTACCTGGCTTTACTTTGCCTACTGTCGATGTGGGCGCTTTGCTCGGCAATGTTACAGGCGTCCTGGGCTACAGCTTTGGCAACTTTGAGATTTTGCCGACTGAGCCATTTTCTGTTGTTTCTCCTTCTACCCTGACGCCGGAATCAACTGCCCTTGCCAGTAGCAGCAATCAGCTCACGGTCGCGACTTACAATGTGCTGAATTTGGATATTAACGATGCGGATGGGGATATGGATGTCGCTGATGGGCGGTTGAGTGCGATCGCTCAGCAAATCATCAGCAACCTCAGCAACCCCGACATCATTGGCCTGCAAGAAATCCAGGACAATAGCGGCTCAGCCGACGATGGCGTAACCGCAGCAGATGAGACCTTGCAGGCATTGGTAGACGCTATAGCCGCCGCTGGTGGCCCGACTTACGCCTTTATCGACAACACCTTCATTGGCAACAACATCAGCGGCGGACAGCCCGGTGGCAACATTCGCACCGCCTTTTTGTACAACCCGGCGCGGGTGTCGCAAGTCGGTTCAGCCCAGCCAATTGGCGATCAAATCGCAGGCAGTCCCTTTAACGATGCGCGTCTGCCCTTGGTCGCAACGTTCTTGTTCAATGGCGAAGAAGTCACGGTAGTCAACAACCACTTCTCTTCCAAAGGCGGCAGCGCACCCATTTTGGGAACGTCTCAAGACTTTGCCGCTCGGCAAGAAGACATCAGCGTCAACGGCTCACTCAATGAGCGCCGAGAGCAGGCGCAAGCTGTCAATAACTATGTCGATGACTTGCTCGCCACCAACGCTGCTGCCAATGTGGTTGTGCTCGGTGACTTCAATGAATTTGAGTTTGTTTCACCGCTGCTAATTCTCGAAGGTACGACAACGAGCACAAATGGTGGGCAAGACACTGCTGCTGGCGGCACCCCAATCTTGACAAACCTGATCAGCAGCATTCCTGAAAACGAGCGCTACAGCTTTATTTTTCAAGGCAACTCGCAACAGCTAGACCATATTTTGGTCTCAAACGGCTTAGCGAATAATGCTGAGGTGGACATTGTTCGTCTTAACAGCGAGTTTGCCGATAGCAACCAGCGCGCTAGCGACCACGACCCGGTAATTACGCGTCTTACCCTAGGAGAAACTCCGACAGAACTCTTCACGCTGCAACTGCTGCATATAGCTGATCAAGAAGCGGGCATTTCTGCCTTTGAGGATGCGCCGCGCACATCAGCAGTGCTCAACGCGCTTAAAGATGACTATGCCAATACGCTTTTGCTCTCGTCGGGCGATGCGATTATTCCTGGACTCTTTTTTGCAGCAAGTGCTGAAGTCTTTGGCGGTAGGGGCC
>JBGTNW010000077.1:0-2012 GCA_041742865.1 Phormidesmis sp. | reverse complement strand
CACCCGCTGCAAATTCGCCTCAAAAAAAGCGCTGTTTGTCTCAGCCGTTGTATTGTTTGCTAGCCCAGAGAGATAGCCGATGTTATAACTCACGATGGTATGAGTAGCCTGAACACCTTCGCTTTCCTCTAACGGCGCTTGCGCATAATTCACAATGGCCGCATAGTTCTGCTGGCCATAGCTACTAGCGGTGCCCCAAAGGTAAAACAGGGCGATCGCCCCCACCGGCAGCCCTACCAGTAAACTCAGTCCCTTCAGCCATCCCTTCATTCGCCGCTCCGCCTGCATCACTGCGCTCAGTACAACATATATTGATAGGACTATCCTCCTTGGGCAATCTATCTCAATCAGCCGCCTGACTCCCCATCATTCCCTCACTCTATCTCCCCTCCTGAGCTGCTAAATGTCAATCAAAAACATCATCTTCTACGGCTTCCTCGCCTTCATTCCCGTCTCTTTAGCCGCTCACTTCCTGGGCTGGAGCGATCTAATCGTATTCACCACCGCCGCTTTGGCCATTGTCCCATTAGCCGGATGGATGGGCGCTGCCACCGAAGAAATTGCCATCGTCACCGGCCCTTCCATTGGCGGGCTGATGAACGCCACCTTTGGCAACGCAACTGAGCTGATTATTGCCATTTTCGCCCTGCGTGCCGGACTGGTAAACGTCGTCAAATCTAGCATTACTGGCTCGATTATGGGCAATTTGCTCTTGGTGATGGGCCTATCCATGCTGCTAGGCGGCCTCAAATTCAAGGAGCAAACTTTTCAGCCCACGGTTGCTCGTCTCAATGCCTCATCAATGAACCTGGCAATCATCGCCATTTTGCTGCCTACTGCTGTCGATTTTACCTCTAGCGGCATCGCGCAGCCGACGTTGCAGCGCCTTTCGATTGCGGTTGCGATCGTGCTGATGCTGGTCTATGGCCTGACGCTGCTTTTTTCTATGAAAACGCACGCTTACCTTTACGATGTCGGGATAGCCGCAGCGCCGATAGAAGCGATCGCGCCACTCCCTGAAGTCAAGTCTAATGAAGCCCAGCCCCCTGAAGCCCAACCCAATCAAGCCAAGCCTAATGAGTTCAAGTCTACTGAGACCAGTGACTACTTGGCCACCGAAGACATCCATAGCAAGGCTCACAGCAACGGGCATACAGAAGCGCATCAGCCCAATCTCAAACTTTGGGTTGGCGTACTGCTTGCCGCCACCGTAGCCGTCGCTGTAGAATCCGAGTTTTTGGTCGGCACTTTAGAAGTGGCCTCTAAGCAGCTAGGGCTCTCTGAGCTATTTACCGGCGTGATTATTTTGCCTGTAATTGGCAACGCGGCTGAGCATGCCACGGCTGTCACCGTCGCGCTTAAAAACAAAATGGATTTATCGCTGAACGTAGCCGTCGGCTCCAGTATGCAAATCGCGCTATTTGTCGCTCCCTTGTTGGTGATTATCGGGGCGCTCATGGGTCAACCGATGGATTTAGACTTCAATAATTTCGAGCTGATTGCAGTTGCGGTGGCCGTATTTGTCGCCAACTCCATCAGCGCCGATGGCAAGTCTAACTGGCTCGAAGGGACGTTGCTGCTAGCAACCTATGTGGTGATTAGTCTGTCCTTTTACTTCCACCCGGTGATTGAAGGCATCGGCTAAGTAAAGCGATGAAGTCTGAGGAGTCTGAGGGAAGTTCTAGAGAAAATTAGACGACGATTAGCTTGCCCATCGTAAAACTGTTCTCTCAAACCGTTCCTGTCCCTCAACCTGTCTCTCAAACCGTTCCTGTAGTTCTTGTAATCTTGAACCATCAGATCACCGGTAAAGCATTCAACAACCCGAGTTTTTCTAATGCCTGGGCGATCGCTTCGGTACGACTTTGCACCGAGTGCATCCCAGTTGTGCGATGAGTATAAGTGCTTAGCGTCGCAGGTGCGAGAAACCCGTTAGACTTTGGGCAGTTGGTCAACGCTGAGAGGATACTCCCAATGGATAGTAGCAAAGAAGCTCAAATCACCGCTCATGC
>JBGTNW010000076.1:0-1589 GCA_041742865.1 Phormidesmis sp. | reverse complement strand
GACAACTCTTTAAGCGCTTTCTTTAAATACACCGTCGCTTGGGCGTACAGCTTTTTATCCAGCAAGATGCTGCCCAATTCGTAGTACTCCACAGCGCTGCCTTTTTGCTTTGTTAGCTTGCCCTGCAAGTCGGACAGCGTGGTTTCGATGCGGCGAGTCACCCACACCTGCCGAATAACAAAGAAAGTCGCTACGCTCAGGAGCGCTAGCAAAATGCCTAAGTAAACAACCAAGTAGTTGCCATTTTCCATAGGTACGCGGGTTAAAACTCTATTTTTCTACGATGGCCTTATTTTATAGCAACCCCTTCAGCCTTTGAGACATCGCTCACAAAACGCAGCATGAATTTGATCGGCTTTTGGATTACCCCTCAGAATCCTTTCAAGGAGCTGATTTCAATCGGCACATCAATCGGCGCGGCAAAATCTCATAGGGCCAAATCTCAAATAGCAATGTAGGCCATCACTACATCCTTGAGTTGATTTTGCTGGCGAAATTGCATCAGGGCACTTTCTAAAGCAGGCGGCGAACCATTCAGCATGACCACACGCTCTGTCTTGGTTTGGACAATGGTTTCGATGGCGTAGCTGTCATCGTCATTGAGGAGTTTGGGGCTAAGACTGAGCTTCGCGATCGCAATCGCTCTCAGCCGCTGGTCGTCATAGGCATAGGCATCAACTCGAAACACATCGGGCAATCGTTCTAGCGCTCGATGCAGCAAAGATTGCTTTGGCTGAGTCGCGCGAAAATTGATAATCAGTCGTCCATTTTCAATGGTTGTAGAGTCGATGCCGCTGCCTAAAATCCCCTCAATAGAAACCCCTCGATTAGAAAAAACCGCTGCCGCTGCCGTCAGCATACCGGGTTTATCTAAAACCCTGACCACAAACACCCAGCGCTGGTTGGCCGGTTCATTGGCCGGTTCATTGGCCCGCTTATCCGCGAGCTGTTTATCGACTGCTGGGTTCATGGGCGAATCATCCGTGCGCTAATTTTCTCTGCTTGAGATCTGCCTTGAGCCGAGCGTTGAGCTGAGCGGCCATACTGTGCAGCAGATCGGCTTCTTCGGCCCAGAGCTGCAAGGGTACTACCTGCGTCCAGCCAAAGGGTGTGACCACAATCGGCACGCCAAAGGGCGTCCGCAGCCCATAAAATTCACCATCTAGCTGCACTTGGCCAGAGACGACCACCTCTCTGCCCTCTAGCAAATTTTGCACCAAGTCAGTGGTTACATTCGCTGTCGCTGCAATCGTTTTGGCACCTGAAAGATGCGTTACAAATGGCTTGACCACCACTCTCAAATCCGGCGGCAGACTATCGACATAGCTATATGCCTGGGGAATTTTGCCTTGCTTAAGATAGCCCATGACGATTTGCTTTTCGGCTGCGACCTCTTGGGGAAACTGAGCAATGGCGCGATCGCGCTGAAGCCGTCGGCGCGCATTGCTCAGCTCATCTGAAGTCATGCCGTGAATTTTGACGCTGCTCCACAGCGGCACCATGCCTTCACCGTGCTCGCCGACAATAAAGCCCTGCACTAGCTGCCGCCGAATGCCCAAATCTGCCGCAATCTCTCGCCGAAACCGCAG